>JBELHW010000039.1:0-16126 GCA_042091225.1 Cryomorphaceae bacterium
TGTGATTGTTGTATGTCACTTCTTGACTATTTACTGTATCTACATCTTGCAGATATAACATTTGTTTTTTTGAGATGCAAGACTGCAGCAGCGTGATTATTGAAAGAAATAAAAAAATAAATTTTATGAAATATCTAGGGCTCATATATGCGAGATTAGTTTTTGTAAAATAGTATTAATATGCCACAAATATAATACTATTTAGAACTTATGTTAAATTTAGATAGAGCCTTTAATGATTATCTATAGGATTCCCCTTCCGAAAATTTTATAACAAATAATTTCAAGTAAAAATTTTGGAGTAGAAACAAGATTCCTTCTAGCTAAACGTTTTGGTTCTTTTAAAAAACGGGGTAACCATTCTAAACCAATAGAAATCCAAAAGTCTGATGATCGTTTAATATTACCAGCATAAAAATCAAATACAGCTCCTATAGATACAATTGTATTTGCATCAATATCTTTTTTATTTACAAATACCCACTTTTCTTGCTTAGGAGCAGTCATACCTACAAAAAGTATATCTGGTTTAAAATCATTTATTTTTTGTAACATAACCTCTGTATCATTCGCATAAAATTGAAGTTTGTAGGGTGGTGAAAAACTGGAAACAGTAATGTTTGGGTATTGTTTTTTTATTTTACTTTCTATTAGCGTAAGTGTGCTTTGAGAAGCACCTAAATAGAACACTTTTTGGCTTTTTAAATGAGCTTGCCGCAGTAAATATTGATGTATGTCTGCACCTGCAATTTTTGTTATTGATTGATTATTTAATAGTCTTGAAGCCAATACAATACCTGTACCATCTGGCAATAAAATGTCTGAAGATTGTAAGGCTTCATTAAACAATTTATCATGCCTAGACAAACAATAACTATGTGGATTAATAGTATTAATAATATAATTATCTACAATATTCAAATCATCAAGAGATGTTGTAATTTCAAATCCAAGAATATTTATAGGAAGTTTATTCATTATCGTTAAATTTTAAATACTTTATTAACGCGAATGCAATTAATGAATGTAATATAGATTTCAAATGTATACACTGTTTGTAAAATAAATATTATTTATTTACTGTTTTAAGAATGAAATTGTAAGCATTCATTAACTCTTTATAAACTATAGTATCGTTGTAATCAATTTTTGCCTTCTCTCTTCCCAACAAGCCCATTTTTTTACACATTTCATCGTTGCTATGTAATCTTTCAACCGCATTTTTTAGTTGAGTTGAACTTCCCGGCTCAACTAATAAGCCATTTATTTCATGATCTATGATGGATTGCATTGCCCCAATATTTGATGTTATGACCGGTTTTGCATGTTGCATTGCCCTTGTAATTACATTTGGAAAACCTTCATACCACTTACTAGGCACAACTACAATTTTAGATTTCTGATAAAACATGTCATATTCCTTTCCACTCAAAAAACCAGTCCAATGAACATTAAGTGGAGATTTCTTTTTCAAAGACTCTAAAGTAGGATCTAGCGCACCCACTACTGCAAACTTAGTTGTTGGAAGTTCTTTGGCCACCTTTAAAAACTCTACAATTCCCTTTTCTATACTTGCACGACCTACAAAAGAAACATATTCTGCTAATTCATTCGAAGTTTCTATTTTTAACGCTGGTGTTAGCCCTGGAATAACAAATAATTTATCACTTTTAATGCCATTTTCTATAAATTTATTTTTTTGAAAGTTGGACTGTACAATATAAGCATCCATATTATCTTGCAACTTCCAAATAGTTCTTCCAATAAAATTTCTTAGCGCATAGCCAATACTTTTAAACCTATTCTTTTCACAGTTTTTTAATACCGTATTCAATTCTTTTAAGCCTGTTAAACACTTTTCACACACTTCATCTTTTTCATCTAAATGCAAACCTGTAGGACAGAACAACCTATAATTAGGGCAACGCATTACAACTGGAATATGAAGCCTATTAATCATCCTTAGTATACCAGGAGAAATAAAAGGATACACATTTTGAACCTGAATTACATTTGGTTTAAAATCCAATATCTTAGATTTTAACTCTTTAACTGCTTTAGGATTATAAATTCCTGAAAAAAAAGCTGCGATTTCCATTTTAAATGAATCTTGAATTATATCTGAGCTTTTCCGATACCATTGAACCGTATGTCCATTTTTGATTAAAAGATCTGCCAAGCCTTGCGATGCATGCTCTTCTCCGCTATTATTGTTGCCGTAATTATTATGTACAAAGAGTATTTTCAAATTTCTTCTTTTATTATAAATTTCAATTTCCCTTTTTCTTGTTTAATTTCAGAAACAAACTCCACTTTAAGGCTAACTTGATTATTAATCCTTTTACCTAATTCATTTTCAATAACTTTAGTTATAAAAGTAGCATCTTTATGATTGTATAGTTTAACACTTACTAAAATGCTAAGGTTCTTATTTTGAATAATTTGAAACTGTTTTACCTTTTCTGTGAAATCATCAAAAATGGTCGTTAGATATTCGCCTGATAATATCGTCCCATCTCGCAATTTGATATTATCTGAAATTCTCCCTTTAACTTTATCCATTAATGGCAGTGTTACCCCACAAGTACATGATTTGTTCAACAATCGACTTTCATCACCATTTTCATATCTAATTAATGGAAACGCATATTCGTCTAAATTTGTTATAATAATTTTACCATGTTCTCCCTTTTTTAATAATTTATTGTTTTCATCAACTATTTCAACCTTAACACTATCAGCAAAAATATGAAGACCATTTTTATGGAGACATTCTGAAGCTATAAAATAAATCTCACTACAACCATATTGGTCACAAACCGGCGCATTAAAAGCTTTAGATATTTTATGTTCTTGTATTGCAGATACAGGCGCTGCAGTGAGGATTATGGCATTGGGTTTACTACTAAAAGATATTTTATTTTTTAAAATATAATCAGCAATAGTATCTATCGCACCTACATATCCATGAATAATTTTGGGTTGAATTTTTATATATTTTTTAATAAAATTTTCTATTTCATGTGTCGTGATTTGAGTAGCATCCATTCTAATCACCCTTTGTGGCCAATTAATCAAATGCAATGCCATTTTTTTAAGGCCTCTTATAGGTAATCCTCTATAAACACTAGCCATATCAGCATTTAGAGGTGTATTCCACCAATCTAACATTTGCCATTTTTGTAGTTCTCGAATTTTACTCTTACTTACTCCAATTTTTAACGGTTTACCCGAACTGCCTCCTGTAGTTATAAAATTTAAATCTTTTAAGGTTAAACCTTTTGCAATAAATTTATCAAAATTATCTATAATTTCATGACGTTTTAAAATTGGTATTTGCTGAAAATATTCTGGCTTCGAAATATCATTTGGATGCAAACCAATAGTTTTAAATTTTTCATGATACCAGGGTACATTATTAAAAGCAAAATCAACTAAGTTTTTTGATTTGGTCCAAGATAATTCATCTAAATCCTCATTACTTAAAACCTGATTAGTGATCGCATTTTTATATTCTTCTATGGCTCCTTTTTTACCGAGTGAATAGCGCCATAAATAAAAATAGTTATTGAAATTCATATTAATTGCTACTTATAACTTTCTTACACGAGTCGTATATTTGACTTGCTATTTTATTTGGCGAAAAATCTTCAACTATCTTTCGAGAAGCTTCACCCATATTTTTCCAATTATCTTTATTTATTAGAGCTTTTTCTAGGGTTTCTATGAAATTGTTTTTGTCTAATGGATCAAAAACCCAACCATTTTCTGGTTTAACCAATTCTGGCCAACAACCATTGTACTTTGATGATAATATTGGCAAGCTACAACTCATCGCTTCAGGTACTACAAGAGACCAATTGTCTTCAAGTGTTGGAATAATAAAAATATCACTTAACGCATAAATTGTGGATACTTCTGAATAATCTATTCTTCCTAAAATCTTAACTGAATGTAAATCGTGTTCTTCCAAATAATCTTTTGCCTCTTGAAGTTGCTCTCCATCTCCTACAAGTAAAAGATTAACATTGTTTTTATGCAAACTAAATATTCGCCAGTTTTCTAACATTTCCATAACACCTTTTCTTGGTATAAGTTGTCCAACATATAAAAATACAGAGCCTTTAATCTCATACTTTTCTTTTATTTTTTGAATTTTGGATTCATTTACTTTAGACAATGCTAGTTTTAGCCCCTCTGTGTCTGCAGCCATGTTACCAATAAATAATTTGTATTTTGGGTATCCAAATTTTTCTAAATAGTTTCTTGTTTCAATCCCATTACAGGTTATTCCAGAAATATATTTTGAAGCTAATTTTCTTGCAGAACTTCTTACAAAGGTAACATTCCTCTCGGTGTGAGAAGTGCGTTCGTAACACATGATATGTGGTATGCTATAAAAGGCGTTTAATAATAACGCAGCATAAGTCCATTGAAAAAAACCATCAGAAATAACAATATCTGGTTTTGTGTTTTTTAATTTCCTTAAAAGACCAGGTCTTATAGGAATTCTCAACCCACCATTGTTAGCAAAAGTTTGATTTTCCTTTTTTTTCCCTCCAATTCTAATTTCTCCTTTAAGTCCAATAGCTCTTTCACCAAGTATAGCATTCATTTTCTCTTGGCAGCGTTCTGGAACTACATCTTTAAAATAAATAACGCTTAAATTATTATTACATAATTTATTTATAGCCGCATAAACAGGAATTCTATAATCTAAAAAACTTCGGGTGACCCATGTAATTTTCATGTCCTAATAATTCTTTTAAAATGCAAGTAAACTATTGAAATTAATACAATTATTATGGTTGAGGAGATCCAACTACCGTAAACTCTTGTTCCTAAACCTGGATTACCAAAAGTATAAATTAAAACGAATATTATTGAAGATGAAAAAACTGCTTTATATTTTTTTGGTAAAAATTTAGATTTAGCAAGTTTAAAAGTTTTAATAAAGAACCAAATAAAAAGAATTAACCCAAATATTCCTGTTCCTAAAAAAGCAGATAAAAAACCATTGTGGGCACCAATTATTCTTTCGAAATTTGCACTTATAATATAAGTGTCTCCAGCAGCAAAACCATAGCCAAGTAATGGCTTTTTCATACCTTTATTAATTGCTAACTCATAAATAGCATCTCTGCCGGAAGTATATTCAAAACCAACTCCGTCTTTACCGTAAAATATCGTGTTTTGTAAAAAAGTGGTCAAATCATAAAATAAAATGAAAAAAGTAACTGTGGCAAAAATTAATATAAATATAATTTTGATATTTCGTTTAACTCCGCTAATTCCGAGCGATCCAAAAAGCATTCCTAAATATGCGGTATTTGAAAGACTAAATATTGAAATTGAAACTATTATACTTTTAAGAAACCAACCTACTGGTAATAACAATACTAGAAAGAAAAACGGAGCTGAATTCATTTGCTCTAACAACAAAGTATCAATAGAAAAAAGAGGGAGCCCCCAGAGTAATGATCGTTTTAATGTGCCAGTTAATATTAACAGAATAGCATAATACAAAACCCAATAAATTAATATACTTGGTGATTTATATTTATTATATAGAATAGAAAAAGAAGCACATATTAATAATAAAAAAGACATGTTTTCAAAAGCTCTATAAAGAGTTAAATTAAAATCTATACTCCAAAAAACACTTAAAAAACAAAATATAATATAATATAAAAACCATCTTACAGGGGTCTTTGTAATTAAGACTCTTAGTGTCTTATTGCTTCTTAATTCTAACATAGATACAAGGAACGCGAAAACTGAAAATATGATTTGAGACAAAGCAGATGTATCAATTGTAGTAACATCATTTAGGTCTCTTTGCCTACTAATAAATGCGAGGAAAAAAGGGTATAACAACAACAAATAGGTTGGAAGGCCTCCTATTAGGAAAAAATTTCGAATCGATAATTTATTATTTCTTCCCATTTAAAATTTTCGAGAATATTCCTTTTTCTTAATTAATTCACATAAAAAAAACCACGATAACTTTGTATATGACGAAAACTTCATAATCATTGACAATTTATCATTCCCTAATGTATTTTTGTGTTCTATAATATTTTGTCTTGCTTCCTCAGCTCTATTTGACAGCATCATGGCGTACGATAAATTTCTAACTATTGGAGCTTTCGCCAATTTAAATGAAGTTAACTGATTTTTATGCACTCTTTTTAAAATTCGAGAATCCCAAGTATATAATGATGGAGCGGAAGCCCATCTTTTTTTATTCTTTTCCAACCAACCTTGTTCTTTAGTAACCACTCCACCATCACTTGTAAATAAAACTTTAGGAATAAAACCAAATTTTCCAAAAGTTGCTAGATAGGCCCAAAATTCTAAATCTTCTGTTATACGTAATTCTGGCCTTTGACCTCCAGTTTGTTTAACGATATCTGTTTTCATTAATACCGAACCTGTACATACATGATTGTGTATAGCCCAAAACTTATAAAAATTATCCAATAAAATTCCTTTGGTGGGTAATTTATGCTTTGCTTCAATTAATTGGGGCATTACCTTATCTTCTTTACCAATAATTTTATGTACTTGACCTACGCTTACTGCAATTGCATCTTGGTTTTCGAGAAATGAAACTGTTTCTTTTAAAAAATATGGTTCCCAATAATCATCTGCATCTAAAAAGGCTAAATACTTTCCAGTAGCTGCTGCAATACCCTTGTTTCGGGCGGCTGCTGGGCCTTGGTTGGCTTGTCTTAAAACAATAAGCGATTGAGGGTAATCCCCTAAAACCTCAAGAGAATGATCAGTTGATTCATCATCAACAACTATAACTTCCAAATTATAATCTCCGGTTTGATTAAAAACAGAATTTAGACAACGCTCAATTAGAAGAGCACTGTTGTAATTAGGAATTATTATTGAAATCTTAATTATACACATAAGGTCTGGTTTCCTTTCTCAATTTCTATAGAATTTTTATTATATTTTATGAAACTAATCTGTTCTATTTGTTTTTAATTGATTTAGTTATTAATTTTATCTTGCAACTTAAGTATCTTGATAAGATATTTTGGGGCTCTTAAATATTTTTCATAATAATAATATGTACTTGACAGTAAAAAATGTCTCAATTGGGTTGAAGATGAACTTTTCTTTGTTGTCCCTCCCTCAAAATGAAAAATATTCACGCTTAAATCTATATACATAAAATTATTATTCTTTTTTAATCGTTCTGCTAAAATAGATTCTTCAGCATAAAGAAACGTATACTCATCAAACATATGTGCTTTAAAAAACAATGCGCTTTTAACTAGCATAAAACAACCAGACACCCAATAGCAATAACCCTCATTAGGGATATCACTTTTGGGTTTAGTGCTGTTTTTCTTTAAGATTTTAAACTTACCTCTTAAGAAAGGAAGTATCCTCCATGCCAAATAACGTTTAAATGATATTTTAGGATGTGGTGATTGGTCTTTTCCATCAAGACCAATAACTCTCGGACCTATCACAGCAACATCATCTGGCAGTATTTTAAGCTTATGTATTAAAACATCTACTACATTTTTGTCTTTGAAAGTAATGTCTGTATTGCTAAATAAAATATAATCGGGATTAAATTTTTCTTTTAAAAATAAGGCTCCAAAATTATTTGCTTTAGCATATCCTAAATTTTCATTTTTAGTAATGATAAAAAGACTATTGTCTAACTTATCAATTAAACCCTCATTTTTAAGGTTTCTAACTAAAAGTTCTTTACTCTTATCAGAATTAGAATTATTGACAATAGCAATTTTGCTATTACATTTTACATGAGATAATTCATTTTTAATATACTTAACTGTCTCAATTTCTGAATTATAATTTATTAATACAATACCGAGTAAATCCAAAACTATCCTATTAATTGTTAATCCAAATGTTTTCTAAATCTTTTCCTGTTAGCTTCTGAAGGTTTTTTATGTCTTCAAGAAAAAAAGACGTTAACAACTCCTGTTTTAGTTTAGGATCAATTTTTTCATACTTTTTTGAAGCAGAATTAAACTTTTCAATTATTGGGTAAATCCACCATCTTAATTTTTTAAAGGGAACTAGAGTCTTTAATACGCTTTTCAATTTTGAAGGTTGGCCGTGTAATTTTCTCAAAAATTCACTTTTTGGGTAATTCCCTTCATTGGATTTTTCTTTTATTTTGTCTTCTGTAATTTCAAGTGGTGAAACATCTAAAAAATCATAAATTTTATTCAATTCTATTTGCATATTATTTACAAATTCTTCAAAAACTACAAAATGCATCTGGCTTTTATCAAACACATTTAGATATTTCTCTATTTGTTTATAATACAAGCCTCTGTCTAAATAGGAATAATGCCATATGGCATGTTTCTCTTTGTTTTTTAATCGCTCTTTTTCTGCTTTAATTGCATCATCAAAATTTAATAATTCAAATCCTCTTCTATAAGACATCCAATAATGGGAATATGCTCTGTCGACAGGGTTACGTAGCATAAAAACTAATTTTACCTTTTTGCCTAATACTTGCTTAATTTTTTGAGGCGTATTTTCATAGTATATATACTCAGGATCAATTTCACCATACAATTTAGAATCTGTTTTAGGGAATAATTCTAAAAAGCCTTCTTTGTCGATCTCTTTACTTGTTTTAAGAAAATATTTACTTTCCTTAATTTCAGACAGACTTATTTCTGGATGTAATTTTAGCAAATCATACAACTTCGTTGTTCCTGCTTTTTGAGCACCTGGACATATAAAAAATGACTTATCCATCTAATTAAAACTTAAAACTAAAAAAATCTAAATCTTGTTGAAATAAGTGCTCAACTATTTCTTTAGACTCGTTATCATAATATGATTTGTAATCATTTCTAATAGTATGATTGATATGCGGAATTGTTCGTTTTACCAATCCAAAGTATTTTTTGTCCAAACCGATTTTCTCTAAAACTTTAGTGACTTCTGAATTAAAATCCTCAAACTTTCCAATAAAATCTACAATTGTTTCACCATTTTCATCTAATACAAAATTAACTTGTGGCTCCCATTGCACGTGTTTCTTTTTGCTAATCTTATCTAAATAAGATTTAAAATCGTCTCCTTCTTTATGTCCAAGAAATGTCTGTAAATCTTTTCTTTTATTGATATAAAAAAATTGAGAAATAATTTTATCAAAAGGATTTCTAGCTATAGTAAATTTATAATAATCATTATAAGTTTCTGCCCCAACAATGCTCTTTATTTGATGTCCTAATAAATGTTGTAAACCACCTGTTTGATACTTATTGTTGTATTCGTCTACAAAACCCATCCAAAGATCTTTTTCTAAGCGCTTTGAAACTTTAGGCCATATCATATTTTCTATACTAGTTCCTCCTGTTCTTGGAATATGAATAAATATACATTTATGTTTGTTAGAAATCATAATTAAAGTTTTAATAGTTTTATGCCGAGTTCTTTTCTTAAATAGATCACTTTAGCAACGTTAAATACTATCATTGTAATACTTGTCGCTATTGCTGCACCTAAAGCTTGATACATTGAAATTAGTACTAAATTCAACAAAACATTAGTAATTAGTTCTATCATTTTTATTTTACTCAATTTTTTCTCCAAACCACACATGGCTAAAGTAACTCCAGCTGGACCAGAACCAATATTTACAATTTGACCTATAGTGATAACAATTAATATCAAATAACCTTCAACGAACTCTAATCCCCAAATTGATAATATTTTTTTTCCAAATAGTATAAAAAAGGGTAAAGGTATTAAAGAAATTATAAACAAAACTTTGGTTACTCTTTGTAATAATTTTGAAAGTTCATCTATTTTGTTTTCCTGGTATAAACTAGAGATCATAGGTGATAAAACAGATGCAGAAACTTGCAAAAAGAAAGATGAAAGTAATGCTAAGTTTACAGCTATATTATATATACCAATCTGTTTTGTGTCTCCAAACCAACCAATCATTATACTATCTATACTACTTGAAATAACTACGGTAGCAGATACTAACATTAACGGCAAAGATGTTCTTAGTAGTTTCTTTCTAATATTTGTTTTCTCAAATTTATGTGAATACAGCTTTCTCCAATACAGTCCAACAGTTAATGTAACAAATAATCTACCTATAACATATAAAACCGCTACGAGGTTAATTGTGATTTCTACATTCACTAAATACAATACCAATAGCAAAACACCTATAACAACAACACTCAAGGTTTGGTCAACTAAATTACTTTGCCATATTTTCCTATAACCTATTAACCCTGAAGAGAACAACCTGGAGAATACCTGTGGTGTCATTGCTAATAAAGCCATTATTAAAGGGAAAGTGAGTCTTTCTTCATGAAAAATAGTATTAGCTATCCATGGAGCTAAGAAAATAAAGAGTATGGATACTAATAAAGTTACTAAGCCACAAACCAAATAAGAGGAATACATAACATTGCCAATATGCCTCCAACTCTGTTGAGCTTTTGCAATAGAAACTTCTTTAACTATTACTTGAGGAATGCCTAAAAGGGCTAATATTAATATTATAGAAACGATTCTACTACTAAGGTTAATTACACCTATTCCATCAGCACCAAGTAACCTAGCCAAAACAATGCTCACAAAAAAGCCAATTACCATACCCGAAATCTTAGTTATCATAGAAGAAATTGATTTCTTTATGACTTCTAAAGAGTTTTCATCAAGTAAGGCATATTTCTGCTTTATAAAATTTATCATTCTGTTTTATAACCTATTTTCTAGCTTTTATTTTGAGTAAGTTACGCAGTTTAAAATCTAATTCTATACTCATTATTTTTGAACCTTTAATATTTAAATGATCCTCGTTGTAAAATAAACTATCTGCATTCTCATATTTTTTTTCATAATTCCAATTATGAATTTTTTGATTACTATCTAATTGCTCAAAAATCTGATCTCTTCTTTTTAATTTTCCTTTACTATTATATTGATTATATCCTTTATGTTTTGGTGGTGAAAATAAAACAATATCAATACCTTTCTCACTACAAATACTAACAATTTCATTTAACAAGACTTTGTTTCTTTTATAATGTTTTAAATTTTCAAGAATATGTCTACTTTTAAGTGCATTAGAGCTATAACCTGTTTCATTAATCGTAGTATTAGCAGTCGTTATATAACCATATTCGTTATATTCACCTAGTTCAGCATTTCCTGTTGAAGAAATCATTCTATTTATATATCCTTTAGGGTTAGCTGTTACAAGAAAACGCTCGCTAAAAGGAATAAAGTCTTTATAATTATTTATTCCATAGTATTTATAAAACAAGTGGTTCTTATTCCAAGATTCATCCCTGTAGTCCTCGAATGAATGATAAGATACTTCCAATATTACAACTTGTAATTTAGGTAATGCTTTCACAAATTTCTTAAATAACAAATAATCTATATTAAATGCGCTACCTCCATGTGATAATGGAGCAGTTGATACTTTTAAATATTTAGGATTTATTGCTCTCCATGTTTGAGAAGAACCTAAAAGTAAAACTTCTATTGAATCTTTATTCTTTTCTATATATTTATTTTTAGCATAGAAAGTATTGTTAACTCTATTATACGCCTCTATACAAATTGCACTAATTACAATTGGTATAGTAAAAATAAATAGCTTTATAATTAACTTTCTCATCTCTTAAAATTGAAAGTAAATAAATTCTTGCTGACTACCTTTAAAATAAATAATTAAGAAAAATATAGTATAATAAAACGTATATCTTATTGGTTTGTTAGTGTTTAATTCTAGTTTAGCAATAGCATATTGTCTTTCTCTACCAAGCCACTCAACCAAAATAAAGAAGAATAAAAGTGTAACTATAGCAATACCGTTTTCCATTCTAGAAAAATTTGGCATTGAGAATAACGATGAAGAAAATATTTCCGAAATATAGCTAAAAGCATGTTTAATACTGGTTGCTCTAAAGAATATCCAAGCTATAACTGTTAAACTAAATGTTATTAACATTAATGATAACTCTTTCAGGTTAGGAAAATAACTACCAGAAGCAACGTTATTCATATTATTTCTGTTATTCTTAGTTAGCAAAAGAGGTAAAAAGTAAATAGCGTTTAGCAATCCCCAAACTACAAACGTCCAATTTGCTCCATGCCAAAACCCACTTACTATGAAAATAATAAATGTATTTCTAACTTTCATTACTCCTCCTCCTCTACTACCTCCTAAAGGAATATAAACATAATCTCTAAACCATGTGGATAATGACATGTGCCATCGCCTCCAAAACTCTGCGATATCTCTCGAAAAATATGGGAAAGCAAAGTTTTGCATTAAATCAAATCCAAATAATCTTGAGACACCAATAGCTATATCAGAATAGCCAGAAAAGTCTCCATAAATTTGAAAAGCAAAAAATATGGCCCCAAACAATAATGTACTTCCAGAATAATCCCCTGAATTATTGAATATTTCATTTGCAAATTGGGCACAATTATCTGCAATTACGACTTTTTTGAACAGACCCCAAAGTATTTGCCGTAAACCATCTACAGCCTTTTGATAGCCAAATACACGCCTTTTATAAAATTGAGGGAGTAAGTTAGTTGCTCTTTCAATTGGTCCAGCTACTAACTGAGGAAAGAAGCATACAAATGCTCCAAAAGCTATAAAATCTCTTGTTGGTTCAAGTTTTCTATTATACACATCAATGGTATAACTTAAAGTCTGAAAAGTATAAAAACTTATACCTACTGGAAGAATAATATTTAATCCTTGAGGATTTATTGTCTGACCAAAGAAGCTAAAACTTGTTATTAAATTTTCAAGAAAGAAGTTATAATATTTAAAAAAGCCAAGAAAACCTAAATTCACTACAATACTAACCCAAAGTAACAGTTTTCTTTTTTTTATATTTTTTTCTTTTGCTAATATTAATGCAACAGTATAATCAACAATTGTACTAAAAAGTATTAAAAATAGAAATCTCCAATCCCACCAACCATAGAAAAAATAACTTGCTATTACAATTAAAAAGTTCTGACTTTTTAAATTCTTATTTGTAACAAACCAATAAAGTATAAATACTATTGGTAAATAAACGGCAAAATCGATAGAATTAAAAAGCATTGCGGACTTTTATTTCAATAAAAAAGATGTCTAACATTGAAAACTTTATTTTAATATTCTGTCTCATTATAAACTATAAGTTCTCGCAAAGAGCATTCAATGAATATTCCCAATGCGGTATTTCAATATTGAATTGGTTTTTAATTTTAGATTTGTCTAAGACACTATAATAAGGTCTCATTGCTTTAGTTGGATAATCACTGCATGTATAGGTGAAATTTCGCATTTCAAATGATTTAGTCTCATTATGGCTCTTGCGAAATCGTACCTTTCATTCGTATTGATTTTTATAATAATTTTCATACTCACCTGAGATTACATTATTTAACCACGCTGAATTCTCTAGATACCAATCAATGGTTTCTGAGAGTCCCTGCTCAAATGTAACTGTTGGACTCCAACCTAATTCTTTATTAATTTTTGAGGCGTCAATAGCATAGCGTAAATCATGACCGGGCCTATCTTTTACGTAGGTGATGAGTTTTTCACTGGTGCCAGAGGCGTGACCTAGTTTTTCATCCATTTGTTGGCATAGTAATTTTACTAGATCAATATTTTTCCACTCATTAAAACCGCCAATATTATAGGTTTGGTGATTTTCTCCTTTATGAAACACTAAATCTATAGCAATGGCATGATCAATAACATACAACCAGTCCCTAGTGTAATTACCATCTCCATAAACTGGTAGCGCCTTGTCATTTAATATATTATTGATAAAGAGAGGGATTAATTTTTCTGGAAATTGCTGTTGCCCATAGTTGTTAGAGCAATTGGTAATTACGTATGGCAATCCATAGGTCTCTCCATAAGAACGTACAAAATGATCTGAGCTTGCTTTAGAAGCAGAATAGGGTGAGTTGGGGTCATAAGAAGATGTTTCTCTAAACAAACCCGTTTCACCTAATGTACCATAGACCTCATCGGTGCTTACATGGTAAAAGCGCTTATTATCCCAATTACTTTTATGTAATTCTTTAAAGGCATTTAAAAGAATCATGGTACCTAATATATTAGTCTTAGCAAAGTCCAAAGGATCTGTAATAGATCTATCAACATGTGACTCTGCAGCTAGATGTATTACATCATCAAAACGGTGTTTTTCAAAAATGGAGTTGATATACTCTTCATCTGTAATATCACCGTGTAAAAAAGTGTAGTTTTCTTTAGACTCTACATCTTTTAGATTCTCTAAATTACCAGCATAGGTTAGCGCATCTAAGTTATAGATGTGATAAGCTGGATATTTATTTAAAAATAGTCTAACAACGTGTGACCCTATAAAACCAGCTCCACCTGTTATTAATATATTTTTTATTTTCACTTAACCAAAAACCAATGATTCAACAATTCTTCTCTATTATAAAGCATCTTTTTTTTGGTGCCCCAATCTAGTACCTCAAAACCCGCATGCTCACAAATAGCCTGCCCTGCTGCGGTATCCCACTCCATAGTTGGAGCAAATCTAGGATAACAATTGGCAATACCCTCAGCCACCATACAGAGTTTTAAAGAACTTCCTTTGGAGATTAAATTTACCGCACCGTGCTTTACTCTCATTTCTTGTACATAGGATTCTGTTTCTGGTGACATATGAGATCTACTAGCAACTATTGTAAATGTCTTATCTTCTCTTTGTAATGGTAATTTATCTGCTTTTGTAAGTAAAGCTTCAACATTATAATCATCAAGATTTACAGAAATTTTAAAAGCGCCTATTTCTTTACTAGAAAAATACAAAACGCCAGTTACAGGCACAAAAATAACGCCAATAAGCGGGCGTTGATCTTTAATTAAAGCAATGTTTATGGTAAACTCTCCATTCCGTTTTATAAACTCTTTAGTGCCATCAATAGGGTCTACAATCCAAAGCTGTTTCCAAGCTTTGCGCTCCTGGTATGAGATGTCTCTTCCCTCTTCAGAGAGTATAGGAATGTCTGTAGTCTCTAAATGAGACATAATTACTTTGTGAGATGCTGTGTCTGCTTTAGTCAAAGGAGAATTGTCTCCTTTAATTTCTATATCAAAATCACCAGAATGGTATATCTCTAAAATAGCTTTACCGGCCTGTAAGGCGGCAATTATTGCTTTATGTAAAAACTGATTACTCATTAAATAATCATCCCGGCCCCAATGGTCTCATTGGTTTGCGAATCTATAATAATTAAACTCCCTGTTTGGCGATTTTTTTTATAAACGTCATAAAAAAGAGGTTTTGAGGTGCGCAAGGAGATGCGCCCAATATCATTCATCTCTAGGGTATCTATATCTTGCAAACGGTGCAAAGTGTTGATATCTACTTTGTATTTTAACTCTTTTACCATCCCCATACACTCATTGGTGGTATGTTTAATAACCACCTTAGTACGCGGCTTTAAAGGATTGCTGTTCATCCAGGTAATAATTACTTCTAGATCTTGGCCAATTTCTGGTACGTTATTTTCACGTACAATCATGTCTCCACGGCTGGTATCAATCTCATCTTGAAGGGTCATGGTTACAGACATAGGTGCAAAAGCCTCTGCAATTACCTGACCACCCAGCTCTATGGTTTTTATGGTAGACACAAAACCAGATGGCAGGGTTTTAATTCTATCTCCGGGTTTAAATACTCCCCCATCTATACGTCCTGCAAAGCCTCTATAATCTTGGTTTTCTAGGGTGTGAGGCCGTATTACGGATTGTATAGGAAAACGGCAATCTATGTGGTTGTAATCACTAGAGATATGTACGTTTTCTAAATGATACATCATAGTACTGCCTTTATACCAATCCATATTAACAGATTTGTTTACTACGTTATCTCCAGCTAAGGCAGAAATAGGAATAAACTGAATGTCATTAATTTCTAACTTAGATGCAAAAGCTTTAAAGTCTGCTACAATTTTATTGTACACCTCTTCACTATACGCTACCAAATCCATCTTGTTTACACATACAATGGCGTGGGGTATACGCAGTAAAGAAGCAATAAAAGAGTGGCGGTGTGTTTGCTCTAGCATG
>JBELHW010000040.1:0-16013 GCA_042091225.1 Cryomorphaceae bacterium
GTATTGTACAAAGTGACAATGTTATGTTTTATAATGCTGTACAAACATTAACGAGCATTTCTAAATCATCTAATTTTGATATGGATATATTTGAGTCTATGGATAAGGTATGCCAGATGATGTATCGTAATCATAAGGAGAATTAATAGCGGATGCCTAACTGTAGCGTTCTAACTTCATCAAATCTTTATAAAAATAGTGTGACTTCACTCCTCTTGGCTCCAAAATTATTCTTGGAAATAACATTTTATTCTTGAAGATAATTTCTTGCTCCTCCCCTTCTTTGGGCACTATGATTTTAACGGTATTTGAAGATTTGCCGTTTATTAGCGAACAATAAATTTCTTTAGGATGTTTCCTCTCAATGTTCTTGCGACAAAAAAATAACATCCTGATGTTAAATTACCGATTTGCAGCTTATTATCTATAAAATCAGAGGATTGCTTTACAACAACACCATTTAACGAATAAATAATATAGCTCTCGATTTTTTCCTCGGATTCAATAGTTAAATGATCTATTGCAGGATTAGGATATATGGAGACATCAGCTAAAAAATCCGTAGTGTTTACTGGGTCGTCATTTGATGCTAATAAATTATAAAAATTATTTGCAAAATAATAATTATCAACCTGTAACTCATAAAAATTTTCATTGCTATCAAGAGCGGTTGACGCAATAATATTACCTGTTAAAACATCCACTAATTTTAAATATGCACCTGTTTCATTCTGTACCCAAACAATATAAGTTTGCGTTTCCTGGTCGAAGCATAAACCCCCAATAGAATATCCAGTAAGATAACCTCCAATAACGCTGCTTTGATCATCTACAAGGGTGGAAGTTCCTGAAATTAAGTCAATCTCAACTAAGCGTAGATTTGTATAGTAAGATTGATAGACTTGACTATAATTTTCATAATCTGTATCTTGATATAATCCATATAATTTACCCCCACTTTGATTGTTAAATTCTAATGCAGAAAATCTATTTCCATCTTGCAAAACAGTTGGTGAATTAACTATTGTACCCGTTGATGTGTTAACACTGTATAATTTATAATCATTTCCATCTACACCAATAAAAATATAAGTTCCTGTATTGGAATCAAATGTAGAATTACCTATTGCAACCGCATCAACTCCTGGCAATATTGAAATAGAAGTAATCTCACCAGTCAACAAATCAATTTCTCCAAAATGTTCAGCGGTTCCATCCCACCAAAGTCCAAAGGTTTTTTGTGTTTGTAAATCATATTCCATTTCAATAGGCTGAATGGAATTAAATGCTATGTTAGTTGTAATTAGATTAGCCAGGTCCATGGTATAGAGACGTTGGCTATTTTCAGTGTCATACCCCCAACAAATATACCTGCTGTTTTGTTGATCATAAGTAGAGGCTCCTGCCGCAACAGCAATTAACGAATTTGTGCTAAGGACAATTGAGGTAGAACCTGTCATTGGATCGATATTGACAACATCAAAGGCAATGGTGGAAGACCCATTAACTATTTTTTTTAAACCGTATAGAGTTTGGCTTTGTGCTATATCTGCCATAAACATAGCAGAGGTATAGAAAAGAATTAAAAATAATTTTTGCATGTTATGTGTAGTTTTACTTTTTCTATAAACCCTAATTTTTAGATTTGGCGTTTCAAAACTTACATAGCACAATATTGTTTACCCACCTATACAATCACGCCTTATTTATGCTAAATTACGGTTTAATGCAGTATTGGTTTTGTTAGCAATTCGTTTAAATACAAATGTCTTGTTTATGTTTTCTAATAAATCAAATCCCATCTCTTGAATTATATAGCTCAAGTCGTCAATGGAATAGTACCTCCCCTTCCATACACTGCTATGCAGCTCTATAATCGCAAGTTGACAATTTTTTAGCCCCTCGCCTAAAATAAAGCTGCATTCGGCTCCTTCAATATCACAGACGAGGTTGTAATCAAGAATGTTGTTTTCTTTGATTATTAGTTGAAGCGATTTAGCGTTTACTTTTATTTCGGAATGTTTCACTATTTTACCAAGTTCATTACTGCCTCTTGTAGAAAAGAATATTGGTTGGTCGCTGTCCGAAATAGCAACATTTACTAATACCGTATTTTTAAAATCATTCAATTTAATAGTTTTCTTAAGTAGGTTGTTTAACAGAGGGTTTGCTTCGACACAAACCATTTTACTTACATCAAAATGTTGTTGGATATTAGAAGCCACAACGCCTATACTTGTTCCTAATTCTACTATATCTATCTCTGATTTCAAGTATTTTTTACACAAGTATATTTCATCTTTTTCGTATCGATTAAAATAAACTAGTGCAACGGTTAGGTTACTGACTAATTTATTATTTGTATTAATAATGTTGTTTCCAGATCTGATTTTATTTTTTAAGATACGTCTTAATAGATAACCGGCTATTGACAATAATATAGTTTTCATTTCACTTGATTGTCAACTTATTATATCTCGTTAATGAGATTCTTATACAATTCACTGATCCTATTCCACTTATATCTTCTTAGACTAATCTCATGCATACTATTCCCATTACTAATTAAATCCAAAGAGGTTAAATTAAGAATAGTTTTAGTCAAACTTTCTTCATCTTTAAAATAATATCCTTTATTTTCAGTGGTTTCTCTATTAAAATTAACGTCAAATGCGATGACAGGTAATTTCAAACACATGGCTTCAACCAAACTTGGATTCGTTCCACCTGCTGAATGGCCATGTATATAAACTTCGGAACCTAGTAGCAATGCATTTAATATTTTCCTGTCATAAATCGGCTCGTTGATAGAGATGTTTTTAAAGTCACTATATTTTTTCTTTAAGGTTTTACCATAGTTGCTAGTGCTCCAGTTTCCAATAATCATAAGCTTTTTGTGGCTTTTTGAAAATGCACTAAGAATTATATGAATGTTGTTTTCTGGTTCTATACGTGCTATTTTTAGAGCATAATTACCTTTTGTTAAATTGTGAGTTTGAAGATAATTATTTTCAAGTGTTTCATTTAATAAATAGTCGCCACCATATTCAATTAAACTACCCGAGCGCTTATATTTATGATTTAGATATTCTTTTAAAACCTGATTATCGGTAATAATTTTATCAGATTTTTTCACAGCAATATATTCTGATATTTTCAAAAAAAGCTTAGTGCAAAAATTCCATTTTTGTCTTTTCCATTCTAATCCATCAAGATTTAGAATAATATTAGTGTTAGTAAACAATTTTAGAAATGGAATAAATAAACCTCCAGACACACCAAGGATTAATAAAGTGTCACAATAAAATATTGCATGTATCATTGATATGATATCGTATATTATACTTTGACAACCATTTGCTTTAAAAGGTAAATAGATCAATTTCGCTTGATGTATTTCAGCAACCCGTCTTTTTTTTGGATAGTGCTTTTTCGAACAGTAAACAGTGAATTCAAATTCGTCTTTTAAATTTTTTATTAAATTTTGTGCTAGGGTTTCAAATCCTCCATAATTAGCCGGGACTCCTGCAGTTCCTATAATTGCAACTTTTTTCATAGTTTAATAAAATTTATTTGACAAATTAAAATTTTCCCAGTTAGCCTTGAAGACTTCAAAAGTAAATAATCCAAGATATCGATTCTTAGCATTTGTACCCCAACGTGGTAATTCTGTTTTATGATTAATTATATATACCAATCTATCTGCAAACTCTCTGCTGTTATTAGGTTCTACTAAGAAACCTGTTTCATTATTTATAACAGCTTCTTTCGCTCCACCATTATTGGTAGCAATAACGGTCTTGCCCGCAGACATCGCTTCCAGGACTGTAGTTGGAAATGGATCTTTCATAATAGACGGAATTAAGCAGACATCAGCATCACTTAGTGCATTGACTATGGATGTTGAAAAATCCTTGATTTGAATAACATCACTTAAACCCGCAGCTACAATTCTAGCCTTTAAATCTTCTAAAATTTGATTTTGACCTGGCAAAATCCCACCCATTAAAACGAATTTTACATTAGTAAGTTTTTCAATTGGAATAAGTGATAATGCCTGAATCAAGAACCATTGCCCTTTATCTGGTTTGATACGACCAAAAAGATAAAATTTCAATTCTTTCTTGGATTTATCGGCTACTACTTCAATGGCATCAATACCATTATAAATAACCTCTGCTTTTCTTTCTATATTAATTATATAATTTTTCAATCCAAATAATACAGCATTCGAAACACAAACAATTTTATCAGCAAACTTGTAACTTAACCAAGCGGTTAATTTTCCAGCCACTTTAGGGTTTTCAATAATTTCATGCACATGTATAAAACGTTTAATATTGAAAACAGCTACTATTGGTAAAATCAGGCTAACAGATAAAGTATTTAAATAGACAGAGGTAAAATGATGTTTTCTGTTTTCAAAAAGGAAAAAAGGAAAAAACCATATCCAGTTCTTTAAAAATATTAAAATACCAATGGGACTAAACATTTTACGACAAATTACTGGCATATCTGGTTTGATAATCACTTCTACATTACTTACCGTTGATTTTATTAAATCAACCAAATCCCCATCTCTAAATAAATATACACGCTTATTAATATTGTCAGGAATAGCTTTCAACCCATTTACTAGAATACGATCAGCTCCGTATAATTCAGCACTTGGATGAAAAACTGCAATTGTATTTGTTTCTTCCAAAACATCACTTATAACGCTACGAATAGCGTTTCCTTTTTTTGTCCAAGTTAATGCTTCATTAAATCGTTTTAGGGCACACAGACCAATTCCTATTGCCCATTTAGGGTCATTATAAATTCTATTTAATTGTTGAGAAAAAAAACGTACACTTTCGTCATAAGAACTATAAGGGCACTTGATCCCGGCATTGCCTAATAATTCACCGGGACCTACGTTATCAAAACAGATTATAGGTAAACCATAACTCAATGCTTCTGGAACTACCATACCCGCACCCTCGTGAGATGGAAATAAAAACACACTCGCATCTCTGTAAATTAAATCCATTTCTGATTTTTGAACCCATGGAATAATATCAACCGCAGAAGTGATATTATGTTCGGAAATAAGATTTTTCAAATCTTCTAAGCGATCACCACCTCCAACTAACTTTAATTTTACTTCTGAACGAACTGAATTTGGGAGAGATTTGTAAAACTTAGCAAAAGCTAAAACAGTTATATCAAAACCTTTCATTGCGTGAAAACGACCTACAGAAAGCACGTTAAACTTATTTTGTTTTTTTACATCTTGTTTTACTGGTTTACTAGCAACGGCTGGAATTACAGTTATTTTAGAAGAGGAAATATTTAATACCTTTCGTACTGAGGAATTGATAGCAATTATTTTTGACGTCCTTTTTTTAGCGATATAAAAAAAAGGGTCTAAGTTACGCATCATCCATTTTACTAAACCATAAACAATGTCAGTAAATTGAACTTTTAAAGAATGGTGTTTTAAATAGGCAGATGGTATTTTTGGGTGATGCCCTATTGGCCCCCAAATAACAGGTTTACCCAATAACCACAAAAAATGAGGTGTACTATCGCTATGGAAGTTCAGAGCGTAGCTTAGGTCAAAATTCACCTTGCACCTTTTAACAAACATTGGTAATAACATCTGCCAGAAATAGAAATACAATACGTAACCCCGTTCGCCCAATTTTTTTTTTAAACTCATTGCCCATTGAGGTAAATCGTGATATATAAAAGACATGTTTTTAAGTTCAGTATCTTTATTATTCGAAAAGTAACGCTCTATTTCCTCACGATTATTTTTACGAGTAACAATTATTGTTTGGTATTTTTTCGCTATTTCTTTAGAGATATTCCATCCAGTATTATCTTCTGATCCTTTGTATGGATTTACAGCATATGCGGAAATGAGAATGATTTTTTTCAATATTAGGCTGATTGATGATAAGATTTAAAAATTTTAGACACTGTATCTTCGATTTTTATATTTTCAATACTTTTATACACCTCATTATAATTTTCATTGTTCAATTGAGTGAATAAATCTTTATAAAGTTTAGTAATGCGAACGATTTGCTTCTCATCCATTTCTTTTTTTCTACCCAAAATAATAGATGCATCTGCATATAAAAAAAAATTTAACTGTGGCTTAAAAATAAAACGATACAACGATTTTATAAAAAGAGGGTTCAACTGAATATTTGAACGTTTGGAATCGTTAATAAAGTCAAAATAGTAACGGTCGTACAAAACTAATTTACCTCTTAACGTATATTTGAAAAAAACATAGAATTGTCCAATTAGGTAATCGCTAAAATAATAAGTAAACCTAGCTAAACTAGAGACAATATTATTGTTTTTTCCTTGTCTTGGTATTGTGACAGCTGCAATCTCTTCAGCTTTAATTTCACCATGTTTTATTGCGCTTAATATAGGTAAGATTCCAGGGCGATGACGCTGTAAAACAACTTCTTTGCGATATTTGTTTTCTAATTCTCTTTTAATCTTTTCAATAATTGTAGTTTTACCAGCACCATCAACTCCACTTAGAGTTATAACCATGCCTTGCCTATTTATTAAATCATAAAATGAATCACTTACATACAGGAAACAATTCTGAATAAATTGTGCTCCTGAATTAAAACTCAGTTTATTTATTTTTCGTAAGATTTTGCTACGTATTTCCGGATTAAAGACCATTAATTCTTCCTTAGAATATTGATCTAAATCATACTTTCTTTGAATATATTTTAGGATTTTATTACCTTTTTCTATAGATAATTCTAAGAAGTGTTTTTGGTATTTTGTTGGAACAGAAGAACCATTTAATTGGTAAAATAGATAAGTGTATTCAAAATCTAATTTAGGGTTTGGGATTTTATATCCTTTTGCATTATTGGAGGCAGAGGAAAGTAGAATACTAGGGTTTAAAAAATGGATATGTTTTCTCTTAAAAGAATGAATAAAGTCGATCGCTAAAAATCCTTGGTCCTTTAAGTAAATATCTACTGAACTCATAAATGATTTAGTGTAAATATTTACTTTATCAACATAAGAATGGTTTTTACAAAACTTTGTTAATTGATTCAAAGCTTTTGGGTCAATTAAAATATCTAAATCTGAGTTTTTGGAAAGTTTTGTGATTTCTGGGTTAAGTAATTTCAAATACGTGTGCGAAAGACTTTGCATTTCATCATTTAAATCATCTATAAATGATGAACGATGTTCAATTATATCTGTAAACAAACAAGAGTCTTTTATTGCATCTGATAGAATATTCATATGCCATTTCTGATGTTTAGTTAAATAACGTTCATTTTGGAATTCAAAAAAATACTTAGCAGACTGTTTTAGAATATATAATTTAAGGTAAAAGTCTAGTTTGATTTTAAAAAGATCAACTAGATTTCTAATTTTTGAATGTTCACAAGTTTTTAAAATAGAAGTCTTAATTTTTGAATATGAACTATGATTAACAAATACACCAGTTTGAAAATAAAAGTGAAATAAATCAAATAAAATGGGCATTTGATCCTCCGCCATTTCCCAATCATAAATTTGTAGATTTTTGGGAGTCACATACATATTCCAAGGAGTAAAATCACCATGAGACAGACATGTATGAATTAGTTCGTTATTACTTAAATCTAATTTTAATTGCTCAATCAAATTTACCTCTCGTGAGAAGGTATTTTGTTTTTTTAATTTTAATAAAATATTTTCAATTTCT
Organism: Cryomorphaceae bacterium; assembly: GCA_042091225.1. Taxonomy (GTDB): domain Bacteria; phylum Bacteroidota; class Bacteroidia; order Flavobacteriales; family UBA7312; genus JABAYQ01. The sequence continues at coordinate 7,730 of JBELHW010000040.1, forward strand.
AGCCAATAAGGGGAGTCTCTTAAACCAGAAAATTGTTTTGTATTTAAAGTTATTTCTTGAATAGCTGTATAATGGGATTCTGTAAATTTTGAAGAACGTTTTACTCCATTTTGTTTAAACCCTTTTGTGATAAGCACATCTTTATGATTACTATTTATAAATTTTGGTACCTTAAAAGATTTAAAAGAATTGTTTTGAATATTTTTTAGGAATCGTTTTTCATTTGCGACCGAAAGTTTGCTTTTATGACTTATAGGTATTTTATAAAAAAAAGCATCTTCATTTTTATCACTTAACTCCAATAGAACTGTACGGTTACTCCCTTCAGTTCCTAAAAAGAGGGAGTAATTTAATCGCGGGAAGCTATCAATTACATTTTTTATTTTTAATTCATCTTTAGAATGAATTTTGAAGCTTCCTGAACGAATCAATATTTGCAGATTTAATCCAAAAATACTTTTAATTAAAAAAGCATTAAGACTGGCTTTAAGAGAACCGATGTTATAAAATTTTAAAAATGTGGCTTTTCTATTCTCATCTAAATACAGCCAACGCATTTTTCCGCTTGGGTTGTTTATGTAGTTTAATTTATGTTTAAGAGAAAAAATATTTTTTAGTTTTTTCGAAAAATCCAAAACTAAATCATATTCTAAAAGTGATTTTCGGCAATAGTATTCTTTTACACTAGGTACATAAATCAATACTTTAAAATCATCAGTTTTCGGGGTTGAAAAACACAAAGACGAGTCGTTTGTAATTTTGTTTTTTGGATCCCAAATGGAAATATGATATGAGTCAGGCGCATATATTTTTAAGATAATTAAAATATCGCTTGTGTAGATTGATCTGTTTTTCTGCAAAAAAATGTTTTTTTTTTAATAAGTAAATATAGGTTTAATAGTTTTAAAAATACCATTGAGAGAGTATTACTTGCAAAATGCTTGTGATTTTGGATTGCTTAAAGGAAATTAAAAGACTTTAACTATAAGTTTTTATTTTATTGGCAAATTGTATTTGCAGCAAATAACTAAAATAATTATTGTTACCTAATATCTGTATTCCATTGCTTTTGAAAAAGCTGAAGTTTATAATTTTCATTTTTTGAAAGATTTTTTCTCACTTTAAAGACAAAAAGCAAAATCAAAAATTGATAAAATAAAATTCCAAAATTATTTAACCCAAAAATACCAAATTCAGTAATTGAATTAATGAATATAGGTATGAATAAAGCAATAAAAAAAACCCTATAGACACTATCCTTTCTTTCTTTTAAGAAAATGGTCACTGTAAAAATCAATTGCCAAAACACCACAAATAAACCAACAAATCCTAGGTTTAATAAAACTTGTAAAAACGTATTATGAGCCATGGAACCACTGTAAGTATTTGTACTTTGAAAATACTCTGTATAATCTATTCTCATGAACCCAAAACCAAGGTATGGTTCACGAATAATACCCTCGCTTAATAGAGCGGTCCAAAAAGGTATTCTCCCAGTCATGCTCAGAACTTCACCTATCCCCCCCTCAGCTTTAAAAATCACAAAATTTAAAATCAAGGGAATTGATAGTAATCCAGTTACATACATAAAGATTTTGATTTTTTGATTTTTTGATATATAAGTAAGAAACCCTATTATTAATAATAATCCAATAAATGAAGATCGTGAAGTTGTTAATGTCAAAACAATTAATGCTGCGATCAACATTACTAAAGGCCCTGTTTTTTTGATCACATTTTGATAGTATAAAAAAGACATCGCTACCCCAATTGATGCTAACATTCCTAATTCGTTTGAATTCATATAATATCCACCCAACCGAATTTCGTCACCTCCTCTCATCACTCTAAAAAATAAACCAGGACTTAAAATCGATCCAACAACAAAAATCAGCATAATCGGAAAAATAGCTACAGTAAACAATTTAGAGATATCTAATTTTTTGACCGGAAAATAATAATTGATTAATGTTATAACTCTTAAGAAAAAAAAGACGAAAACTAAACTTTCTATAGTCATTAACCATTGCAATATTGAATAGTTAACATTTGTAGACCAACCAAACGAGGCCAAACCAATTAGCAAATACAGTAAATACAAAGCCAGCCCAGATAGGTTTTGGTGTTTGATTGTATCTAGGCAACCTAACTTTAAGGTTTTTAAATACAAAAGAAGCACCAAAAATGTCATACTTGTTCTGCAAATTAATTTGAAAATTTGGTTTGTAGTGGGATCTTCTACGATGGCAAAATAGCTCGCAATTTTAATACTTAAAACAGCAATTAAAACACTAGAAATATTTCTTAACCAATATGGTAAATCTTTCCTATACATACATTTTTGTTACTCGCAATGTTATCAATTCCCAATCAAACTCTTTTGCAACCATTTTCCGAGAATTAAGATGAAAGGGGTGTGTATTTTTGTTTATTATGAATTCTGTTGCTGTTTTCAATGTTTCTTTAATATGCTTCGAATCATTCTCTTTGAGGACATAACCAGTGTTATACTTCTTTATGTAAAATGCCATATTAGTCTCCTTGCTTATAATGCTGGGTATGCCAAGAGCTGCTGCTTCAAGAATTACACCGGGAAATCCCTCATTCCTAGAATTAAGAACAATAAAATCGAACTTTTGCATTAATTCTATTTTTGAACTTCCAAAAACACTACCCCAAAAACGAACTTGATTAGTAATTCCAAGTTTTTTTGCTAAACTTTTTAGTGTGTTTTTTTCCCGTCCATCTCCGATAATCCAAAGTTCTGCTTTTTTAGTTCCTATCTCTTTCAAGTAATTTGAGAAACCATTGAGTAATATATCTAAACCTTTGGTTTTAATGTCTATACGACCGCAAAATCCAAAAACTATAATATCATTTTTTTTTACGGATAATTCACTCTTCTTTAAGGTCTGCCCATTTGGAATCATTTTAAAACTGTCAAAGTCAAATATTTTTTTTGCTGAATCAATTTCGCTTTCGCCGACAAAATGGATTGATTTAGCATTTTTTACAATTGACCTATCAAAGAAATAAGAAAAGAGAAATTTCTTCCAAAAACCACGTTTCATAGCAACAGTGTTGTAACATCCATGAGGAGTAAATACATATGAAAAACCATAATGTTTTATTCGTTTTGCAATAAAATAGAACTGTATTATAAAACCACCATGAAAATGAAAAACTGTCCCTGGAGATGTGGTTTTAATTTTCTTATTCATTCCTTTTGGAAATAATAAACTTGAATAATTTAAAAACAATTTAGTTTTGTAATTTCTTGCAGTATAATTATGTATCGGATTTTTAGTAATACCCCATATTGTTACCTCGTGACCTAGTTTTATTTGATTTTCAGCTAAATTATGTATCACTCTATTAACTCCATTCATTTTAGTGGTATTAACCTTACCCAAAGCTATATGGACTATCTTCATAATTCAATGAATTTAGTTTTTAAATAATAATAATAAACAACAACATTCAAAATCTGTATTGATATTAACCCTAGAATAACTCCTTGTAAACCCCATTGAGAAATAATTGGTTTAGCCGAAAAAACACTAAAGGCTGTTGTTATGACATAACTAATTAAAAAAATATGATTTAATTCAAATGTTTTAATTACAAAACCAAAAATTGTATTGATGAATATAAATACATAGAGTAATGTAAATCCTAACAATATATTAGAATATTTTAAATATTGCTCTCCATAAAGCCAGAAAATAATTAAGTCTCTACCTAATGCAATACACACTAAAGTTAAACCTGTCAATACGCCACCATAAATAAAAACTTTTTTGAAGTAACTTAAAGTTGGTAGTGGCCCTAATTTCGCTAATATCTGAGCCGCTTTTAAAGGAACAATGTTTTCTAAAGTCAAAAACAAAACATTAAGAACACCCAATACATTTTGAGCTATCCTTATAATCCCAATAGCAGCTGGAGCTAACAAACCTCCCGCCGCAATAATAAAAAAATTACTTGTAAACCATTGCAACAATGCAGTCCCTAATAAAAACCTCGAGTAATACCAGTTTTCTTTAATTGTTAAAATAAGTTGACTAGTATTAAATTCTAAAGAGATAATAAATGTGTAATATATACTCGAAATACCATATAATACTGCTAAAACTAGATAACAGTTATGAATATTTAATGCTTCAAAATAATATAAACCGTAAATGGATATGGGTTGCAAGCCATAAGCAACTAGATCTGAAATAAAAGTTAACAACGGTCGATTTCTTAAAATATTTAGTCTCCGATAAAAGTCTTGTAGACCAAACAAGGCTATTACTAGGGGTAAGCTCCATAGAATTCCAGAAACAAACCATTCTGGTTTTATAAATATTATTATTTTTAGTGATGCAATTGCAGAAACAAGTGTAATAACCGTAAACAGTATTTGAATACTATGAACGGATTTAAGATACTGTTTTGGATATAAGTGTTTTGGAAATAAAGTATATAAAGGTGAAATGATATAAGCCAATTGTAAGCTGCTAAAAAAAAGCACTAGCATCCATCCAGTAGCAAATAACCCAAAATCGTCAACACCCAAAAATCGCACTAAAAACAATGTTAAAAGGAATTTGAACCCACTTACCAAAATTTGATCAGACAATAGTATCAATTTGGCTTTGATTGGATTCATATAATTGTCTTATTCAAAAACTAGTTAATTGCTAAAAAGAATAGAAGTTTTTTTATATAAAAATTAAACATCCGATAATAACAAATGTAAATTGTCTAATTTAAATTCCTCTGAAATGAGATTAATATTTTTTAAAGATTCAAGATTACTGGAATTAATTTTAAAAACAAAAAAAGAGATTCCCGCTAATTTCATTATCTGTAATGGCTCAATGTGATTTGCAATTGGTGCTGTGTTGATTACAACAAAATCAAATTGTTTTTTCAATTCTCCTAACTTAAGTTTTAACAAAGAAGGCTCTTTTGTAAATTCTCTTTGATAGTCCCGAAAGTCAATTGATGATCCACTTTCTAATTTATCAATATTCAGTAAATCGATATTTAATTCTGATTTGTAACTATTTGAAGAATCACTAGATAAATCATAATCTACGTAACAAGTTTTATACCCAAGGTCCATTAATGAAGTATACAATCCAATAGCCACAGCGTTTTTGTTTTTTTTGTTTTTAGTGGACGAAACAGCAATTAATTGATTTGGTTTAAGTTTTTCTTTTAATAATAATGATTGTATTAATTTTTCATGATCTCTATTTAAACCTGACTTAGATTTGTTTATGAATCCAGATAAGGGTAATAAAGTGTTTTTTTCAATATCCGCTCCACTTGAAATTCTTGGATTAATTTTTTCGTTAATAAAAATTATTAGTAAACTTATTATTAAACCGAAAAAACCACATAAAAAAGTGATCAAAATTTTATTTGGTTGGATAGGTTTTGTTGGCACATAAGCTTTTTGTATAATCCTGTTAAATGAATTTGTAGATGACGCTATTATAGATTTTTCAATTCTTTTTTGAGTAAGGATATTAAATATACTCTGATGCAAATTAAACTCTCTTTCAAGCCTTTTAAATCTTCCCTCTGTATCTGGCAGATTATCAAATTGACCTGATGACAGGTCTATGATTTTTTCTAATTCCTTTCTTTTTGATTTTATTATATTTTTACTAGATCTTATAGATTCGTTTATATAAAATTTGATTTCTTCAATATTGGAGTTAATGTTTTTTATTTCATCACTATCTTCTTTATACAATAAAATTAAATCTCGTTTTTTCTGAGTCAAGTTTTTTAAGTTATCAAATGCATTTGATACAATTAAATCAGTAAAACCAATTTGAAGCGCTTTTTCTGTAAAATAATCTCCATTGTCTAGATACTCTTCTAATTTTAAAATAGTATTCTCATCTATCTTGATATTAAGTAGCTCTTCTTCTAATTTTGAAATTTGCGAAATAGCGATTTTTTTTTGTTCTATAAGGTCAATTATGTTGTTATCCTCCTGAAATTGTTCTAACGCATCTGCGGATGTTTTTAAATTAACAGCTACTTTTTTTAACTCATCATCAATAAAATCGATGATGTTTCTAGCATTTTGGGATTCCATAAGAATATAATCATCAATATATACTCTAGATAATGTATTATTGAAATCTGCTGCTCTTTGTGGAATTTCATCTTTGAATGTAATTTGTAATATGCTCATATCTTTGTCTATGGCTTTTACATTTAATTTTTGATTAATTCTTTCAGCAAGAAATTCGGGGGAATAAATAACAAACGAGTAATTTCCATTTAAAATTATTTTTAATTTTTTAATTATTGTGTCATTTTTCACGAGCATGATCCTATTTCCCTGAATGTTTATCCATTCATTCATCTTTGCTGCTATATTTGTTTTTAAATTTTTATTGGTTAAAGTTAAATTGCCTTCTCGTATTTCTAAATCAAAATCGGAATCATATAACAAACTGTTATTTATCTCATGTTTCAAATAAAATGGAGAGTTTTTGTATAAAGTGGTTTCTTTAAGAAGGCCAATTCTTTTTATTTGAATATTTAAATTTAATAAGTCTAAGGTTTTTTTAATCAATAGATGAGATCGTAATAATTCTGCTTCAGTTCCAATGTTATTTCCAAAAGACTGTGAGCCAAAATTACTTGGTAAGTCAGTAGTTGAAAAAATATCATTCTCACGTTTGTCTATTTTTATTTTTGATACCGTTTGAAATTCTTGAGTTTTATACTTAATAATAATACCAGCAAAAATTAGTGATAAAAAAAAGAATACAAGTGTAAATAGAGTTTTTACTATTATTGGTTTTAGTTGGAGTGATTTTCTTTGCACAATAAATAGTTTATAATAATGAGAGAATTAATATGATAGCTGTTGTTAACCCTATAAACACAGGAGCTCTTTTGTCTAATACTTTACCCCCTCTGCTTGGTATACTAATAACATCTCCATCTTGAACAATAATTTGGTAATTATTATCCTCTAATACTGTAAAGTCAATTTTATATCCCTTATTATTTCTCAATAACAATATTTTTCTCTTGTCCGCATAAAAATCAAACCCATTAGCGCTGGCAATTATTTCAGTTAAGGTGTTAGTTTGTTTTTCCAATATATAATTCCCTGGATTCCTTACTTCACCTAGGATACTAATTTCTCTGTTTAGAACTTTTATAACAATAATTGGGTTAACTAAAAACGAACTATATAAGTTAGTTAGTTTATCAACTGCTTGATTTATTGTAAGACCCAATAAGGGTACTTTACCGATTTTTGGTAACATAACATTTCCATTTACATCTACCAAAACCCCCCTGTTATTAATTTCTTTTAAACCAAACACAGATCCAACACTCATATTTTCATGATTCCACAAGCTAAAACTCAACTTATCATCTAAACCTATTAAATGCTCATAATCATCATCTGATCGTAATAAATCAGCCAAACTATTTTCTTGGTATCTTGAGAAAGTGTTCTGATGATAACAAGAATCGAAAACAACCATAATTAGCAATAAAACAAGAATTCTTGATAATTTCATTTTTTTGAATTAAACATTAAACATACATGAATTCCTGTTTTAATCATTGGCGAGTGAAGTGGTAGTTACTTGAATACAATCTTAACTTACCGTCTAAATCTTATTTAATCAAATATAAATAAAAATTTCAATGTGCATTGATTTCGTATTGCCTTTATTACAGACAGTTTCCATTTTCGTCCCATTCTTTAAAAACTATGGGAACTTTATCATTATAAATACCTTCTGTTTTTAATTGACCATTTCTGTACAATTCATAATAAGGACCATTTATTAAGTGATTTTCCAAAGTAACTTTTCTAGCTTTAGTTTCATTGTCATGATATGAAATAACATCTCCATTTTCTAGAACTCCATTAGTAAAAGTTGTTTCAGCTTTTAGTTGTCCATTATCATGATAAATTCTAAAGTAACCATTTGGCTCTTCTTGTAAAATATCTTCTGCTTTATCTACATCTTGGGTTTTATAGAAAAGAAACCGTCTAATGTCTTTGGCATAGGCATTGTAGATTGCCTCAAAAACTTTTGACTCACATACATTACAATTATCCTTAGCCATTAAATTGGATTTAATTAAACGCCAAAACTATTCAATAAATTAAAAAGGAAAATACAAAATAACTATAGAGAACTACCCTACTCACCAAAATTATTCTTGAAGAGAATTTCTTGTTATTACATCCAAATCTTCCCCAAAATAGTGTGACTTCACTCCTATGGGCTCC
>JBELHW010000005.1:0-68473 GCA_042091225.1 Cryomorphaceae bacterium
ATATGAATACTCAACCAAAAGGAGTTTATTTCTTAGAAATAACAACTACTTATGGTGCTATCTACAAAAAGGTTGCATTGCAATAATTAAAAATCATATATCATCAAAAAAACCCTTACATATTGTAAGGGTTTTTTTATTTTTATAAATCAAAAATTAAACCAAGTTAATGAAGCCAGTAACAGTTTCTATTTTAAAAAACGAATTAAGAAAGCATTCTCAACAAGAGTTGATTGATATTTGCCTTCAAATGGTAAAATTCAAAAAAGTAAATAAAGAATTGCTTTCCTACATTTTGTTTGATTCTAAAGATGAGGAAGAATATAAACGAGCAATAAAAGAAGAAATTGACGATTCATTTTCTAATTTTAATAAAGAAAGGTTATATTTTGTAGTTAAAAGTAGTCGAAAAACACTGCGACTTGCTAAAAAACACATTAGATATTCAAAAAAGAAAACAACAGAGGCTGAAGTTCTATTGTATTTTTGTTCTAAACTAAAACAATTAATGGCTACACATAAAACAAGTCAACAGCTTATAAACATTTACCAAAGACAATTAGATGTAGTTAGAAAAGCTACATTAAGCTTACACGAAGATTTACAGTTTGACTATAATAATGAAATAGAGGATTTAGAGAAAAGTTAAAACATTTTTTCCCCTTAAATATTGAATACAAAAAAGTTTAATTTAGTTAGAATCAAAACAGATTATGACACAAACAAAAGTAGATTTATCTTTATTTGACCCTTCTGATTATAATCATGGGGCATCAAAATTTAAGTATTTTTTATGGCATTTAGTCAATACTTTAATTTTTAGAAATGGACTTTTTGCGAGTAGCAGATTGAGAGTTTCTATTTTACGAGCCTTTGGTGCTAAAATCGGAAAAGGGGTAGAAATGAACAAACCCAACATAAACATTAAGTATCCTTGGAAGTTATCTATCGGAAATTATTCTTGGATTGGAGAGAATAGCTGGATATACAATATGGATGAAATAGTAATAGGAGATAATGTAAATGTGAGTCAAGGAGTTTTTCTTTTAACTGGAAACCATAATTATAAGAGTAAAAGGTTTGAAGTATTTACAAAGCCGATTAATATTAAAGAGGGTGTTTTTTTAGGAGCAAATTCTGTAGTATGCCCAGGAGTTATTTGTCATCAATTTTCTGTACTTACAGTAAATTCTGTGGCTACTAAAGATTTGGAAAGCTTCGGAATTTATACTGGAAATCCTGCTGTTAAAGTTAAAGACAGATAAAAACGATTAATATCCTTTAAGTTCTATTTCGTTACTTTCTATCATGGTAACCAATTTCCCCATTTTTTTTTGAATAACTCTAAAATGGTGATTGTCATTTTCACTTATTAATGAAATTGCTTCTCCACTTGCTTCAGCTCTACCTGTTCTTCCAATTCTATGAATGTAATCTTTAGGCGAACGCGGCAGTTCGTAATTTATAATATAAGGAAGAGAGTCAATGTCGATTCCTCTCCCTAGCAGGTCTGTTGCAACGACAACTCTTAGGTTTCCGTTTTTAAATCTTTCTAATGTATTTGTTCTTAGCGATTGACTTTTTTTAGAATGAATAGCTTTAGCATCAATTCCATTTTTTCGTAGTTTATCGACAACCCTATCTGCCTTATGAGTAGATGATGTAAATACCAAAACCTGATTAAGATTTTTAGATTTTATTATATACCTCAATAAAGGTCCTTTGTTTTCTTCACTAACTCTATAAGCTGATTGAACAATATTATCAATATTTTTCTTCAGCTCTTTAATGCGAATAATCTTAGGGTCGTTTAATACTTTTAGATTTATTGTATCAATCTGATCGGAAAATGTAGCTGAAAAAAGAAGGTTTTGTCTTTTCTGAGGAAGAAAATTAAAAATTTGAGTCATCTCATCTTTAAAACCTAGGTTTAGCATTTTGTCGGCCTCATCTAATACCAAGATTTCTACCTGTGAAAGAGATACTGCATTTGAACTTATTAAGTCTAATAATCTTCCGGGGGTAGCAACCAACAAAGCCACATTTTGTAAAGCAATCATTTGTGGGTTTATAGAAACTCCTCCATATATTGCTAACGACTTAATAGGTTTTTCCAATAAAGAGGTAAATGTTTGTATTACCTGATTAACTTGAATAGACAACTCTCTTGATGGCACAATAACTAACGCTTTTACATGTCTATTTTTAGCTTTTTTTAATGTTTGAAGTTTTTGTAAAATAGGTAATATATAGGCTGCTGTTTTCCCCGATCCTGTTGGTGCAATCCCTAACACGTCTTTCCCGTTTAATATTTCTGGTATCGCAATTTGCTGGATAAGATAAGGAGTCTCGAAATTTTGTTTTTCTAAAGCAGACAATAAGTTTTCGGATAATCCTAGTTGAGTGAAAGACATTAATTAGATTGAAGTTTTGTGAGTTGAAAGATAGTAGAAATAAATGAGGATTATAACATATACAATTAGCTTAATACTAAAATAAAGAGATTGTTTTTTTACAAAGAAATCATTTTAAGAAAGTTTATAATTGATTTAAAAAAGTTTGTGCTCTATGCTCAATTTGTTGTTTTGCTTCGTTTGTTTTTTTGTCGTACAGTTTTACCATAAAATTCATTCTTATATTTTTAGAAAACATTTCTCTGTGTTTATTTATAAACCTCCAATACAATGCATCCCAAACTTCTTGCCATTCTCCCTTTTTATAATTGCTCATTTTTTTAATGTAGTTGCTACTACTTATGTAAGGCTTTGTAGACATTAGACCTCCGTCTGCAAATTGACTCATTCCATATACGTTTGGCACCATTACCCAATCGTATGCATCAATATATAACTCCATAAACCATTTATAAATGTCATCAGGGTCAATTTCACAAAGGAGCATAAAGTTACCAAGTAACATTAGCCTTTCAATATGATGAGAATAGGCTGTTTTATTTAATTTTTTAATAGTATTATCAATAGGTTCTATTCCAGTAGTTCCATCATAAAACCCTTTAGGCATTTTGGTTTTGTGCTTAAAAAAATTTGTGGTTCTTTCTTGACTTCCTTTTACAAGATACACTCCTCTAATGAACTCTCTCCAACCTATTATTTGTCTCACAAACCCTTCTAGAGAGTTTAAAGGTATGTCTTTTTTTCTAGCAATGTTTATAGTTTCATTAATCACATTTTTAGGAGTGATAAGCCCTACGTTTAGCATAGGAGAAATCACACTATGGTTTAAGAAATGCTGATCGTCTACAATTGCATCTTCATAAATACCAAACTCTTCAAATCTATTTTCTAAAAAATCTAAAAGCCACTTTTTACTACTTTCAAATTTATAAGGATAAATAGCTTGTTTGCTTAAATAACCAGGGTTATTATAAAAGTGTTTTTCTACATAATCGTAGGCCTGATTATAAAAAGAATCGTTTTCAACGTTTTTTATTGTAGGAGCTTCTTTTCCTTTTGGATATTTTTTTCTGTTTTCTGCATCGAAGCTCCATTTCCCTCCTAAGGCTTGTTTCTGATCGTTTATTAGGATATTATGTTTTTTTCTTTGTTCTATATAAAAGGAAGTTTGATAAAACTTTTTCTTATCAGGGTGAAAAAATGTTTCAAGATCGTTTTTTTGATTTATAAAATATGGAGAATTATTAGAGATAAGCTGGTGATTATTTTTTTCACATCCTTGCTTTAATCTTTTTTGAAGCCAATTATCGTTTATTTCCGAAATACTTATTTCTGTCTTTTCCTCTATTGAGGATAAAAAGATTCTTATATCGCTTTTTTCTTGCTGTGAATCTATATAGTAAACTTCTTTGTTTAGCGATTTCAAATAGGTTTCATAATACTTCATACTAGATCTATGAAACGCTAATTTTTGTTTGTGGAATTTAAAATGTTTGAAAAAAAGAAATTCTTCTATTATATAATATGGGTTGTCATTATTTAATAAAATACATTCTTCAAATAATTGATGAGGAAATATAATATTTAATTTTTTTGTCATTTTTAGTTAAAATTATCGTTGAAAATTAAAAAAATGATGTTTTTATGCCTTTTTTTTAAGTTTTAATAGTTGCAAATGTGTGAAAAAAGCGCCCTTTTTTTCAATTTTTTCAATTTTTTTAGATTTTTTTTTAAATAAATAAAAAAAATAATTGAAATTAAAATTTACTAGATAAAGGAACTAATTTTTTTGTATTTATTCTTTTTTAAAAGAAATGTTTTATAGCGTAAAATTAAAATAATTAATCCATTGTATAATAAATAAATTAAAAAGTTATACAAAATTTATATATTTGACCCACTTAACTAATTAAAACTATTGAATTATGCTATTAGACATTCAAGTAATGAGGCCAGACGATTATGTAGGCTTCACATTTTTTATCGGTTACATGGCAATGTTTGCCGCATCTGTATTTTTCTTTTTCGAAAGAGGCAGTGTAAACGATAAGTGGAAACTATCCCTTTTAGTTTCAGCTTTAATCACAGGTATTGCAGCAGTACACTACTTCTACATGCGTGATTATTATCTAGCTACTGGAGATAATCCTACTTTTTTCAGATATGTAGACTGGACTTTAACAGTTCCTCTAATGTGTGTAGAATTTTACCTACTTACTAGAGCTGCCGGTGCTACTAAAAGTTTACTATGGAAATTAATCATTGCTTCAGTATGGATGCTTGTTGCAGGTTACATTGGTGAAGCATTTACGGATGGTTCAACAGCTCACTCTGTTAAATGGGGTGTAATTTCTACAATAGGTTACATTTACATTCTTTACACTGCATGGTTTGGTGAAGTTGCACAACTTGCCGAAAACAGTGGTTCTGCTACAATCAAGAAAGGTGTTAGAACTTTAGCTTGGTTTGTATTAGTAGGTTGGGCAATTTACCCAATTGGATACATGTGTATGCCAGGTGGTTGGTTGAGCACAATGATGAGCCCTTCTGATGTTGACCTATGGTACAACCTTGCAGATGCAGTGAACAAAATAGGTTTCGGTTTAGTGGTGTATAACATCGCAATAACTGAATCAAAATAATTTATTTCATTTGTTTTTATGAAAGTGGAACAGACCCTAATGGTTTGTTCCACTTTTTTTTTAGAATTTTTCTATGAATATTTTCACATTCTTATTTGTTGTAAGCACCTATCTATTGTTTTTAATATTTAGTTCTTATTCGGAAATATCATTAGAGACTCAAATCTTATCTGCTTCTTTTTTTATTTTATTAATAGGAATACCACATGGAGCAATTGACCACATCTTATTTTTTAAGAAAAGGAGTTTATCTCAACTCAAATTTTATTCTATCTACCTTGGTTTAATATTATTATTTCTAGTTCTTTGGATTTACTTACCATTTTGGAGCCTTTTATTTTTTCTTTTAATATCTGCCTTTCATTTTGGGGAATCACAATTCTCTGATATTGACACTGATAAGTTTTTAAAGTACTCTTTATTTTCTTTTTGGGGCATTGCTTTACTTAGCACTTTAATGTATTATAATCTTGATGAGCTTATAGAAATAACGACTTACTTTCAGGATACTAACGATTTACAAATTATTTATAATGAATCGCTTATAATACGACTCTTTCAGATAACAAATATTTCATCCCTATTAATACTATCTATTTTAGCAATTAAGAAACGCTTAAATTTAGATCGATTTTTTTCCGAGCTATTTTTAATTTTAATTCTTCATATAACATTTTATTTATTCCCATTTTTAATTGCTTTTACCATGTACTTTGTTATTCTTCACTCTATTAGAGTAATGCATCAAGAGTATATGTTTCTGAAAAAAAAGAATGACATTTTTAATTTTTTAGGCTTTATTAAAATATTAGCTCCCTATTCTTTATTAAGCATTTTTTTTACTGCTGTAATAATTATACTATCTTATTTATCTATAATTCCTTACTCCATTCCTTTAGTATCAATAATTATCATTTCAGTTATAACTTTGCCCCATGCAATAGTTATGCATATCTTTTATAACGAATAGGCAGTTTTTTTCTAAACTAACAACTTTTGAGTACATTTTTTTCGATTAGTCATTTTTATCGGCTTTTCTTATATTTGATATACCTTAACATTTTAGATATGAGATTTATATTTCTACTTATAACAAGTTTATTTTTCTACTTAACTTCTGCTTATTCCGCAAATATTGTTGCCGAATGCGACACTTTACAGTCAGAAATAATTTTTCAGTCGAATGATTTTTCGATTACTATTAATATTGAACCTAATACTTCTGTAGATCAGTATAAGTTTAGATACAAGCAACTAGGAGCAAGTAGTTGGGAAAGCGTAGTAGCAATAGGTGCTATTGATTCTCAGCCCCAGGCAACGAATTCGAAAATAATAACTGGACTTTCAAGCTGCACAGAATATCAATTTCAACAAAGAATTATTACCACAGACGGTTGTGAATCTAGTTGGATTGGTTCCGAAACCGCATTTACATCCGTTACAACATTAATTAATATAAATAGTTGTGACTCTGTTCAGATTACTGAAAATGGTAGTTATTTTTATCAGTCTGGTTTTTTTACGGATACTTTAACTTCCTCTAACGGATGTGATAGCATTTTACTGGCAAATATTACTTTAAATAATTCTTATCAATCTGATACAATCTTCCAATTTTCTTGTGATGTTTTTGAGTGGAACGAAGTTTTTTACGATGAGTCAGGAATATATAATCAAGTTTTTACAAGTCAAAATGGTTGCGATTCTATTGAAACATTAAATCTTACAGTTAATTATTCAGACATTTACACAGACACACAAGTCCACTGCGATTCTTTTCAATGGGAAAATGGGGTTTTTTATACGGAGTCGGATAATTTCGCTCTAAATTTTTTACAAAACTCACAAGGATGTGATAGTATTATAGAGCTTGATTTAACAATATATAATAGTTCTAGCTCTATTTTAAATCAAACCGTTTGTAATGACGACTCTTTCGCTTGGAACGATAGTGTTTATACTCAAAGCGGTGAATATGCTTATAACTATACAGATATAAATGGGTGTGATAGTTCTATAACCTTAAACTTAGCTATTTTAGAATTTCCAGAATTAGTATTATCAGCTAATAATTATTCGATAACTATTGAGATAGAGCCAGATACTTTTGTAGATCAGTATAAATTTAGGTACCGTCAACTAGGATCATTTTCGTGGATAACTGTTGGCGCTATTGGAACACTTAATGGGAGTGGTCAGTTAGATAGCATAAAAACTTTTAATAACGGAATTTCTGAATGCACATCTTATGAGGTTCAATCTAGAGTATATTCCAATGATGGATGTGATTCTGGTTGGAACCCTGAATTGCAAATTATTTCTACAAGTTCTATTTTTGTTGAATCACAAACAATTTGTGACTCTATTCAATTTTCTTCAGATTATCCTTTTTATACCTCTTCTGGGATATATGAAGAAACGTTTACCTCTTCTAGTGGCTGCGATAGCATTGTAGTTTATAACCTTACTGTTTTCCAGACTTCTTATGGAGATACTCTAGACATAACAGCATGTGATAGTTATAACTGGCAAGGCCAAGAATACACCTCTTCAGGTTTTTATGAAGATACCCTCTTAAATGTAAATTTATGTGATAGTATTGTTTTCTTACAATTAGAAATTTTTAACTCTTCTAATTTTATTGATGTTCAAGAGCATTGCGATACTTTCGAGTGGCAAGATGGTAATATTTACAACCAATCTAATAATTCGGCTCAATTTATAGTACCTAACTCGTTTGGCTGTGATAGTACTATTACTTTAGATCTCTCCATCAAAAATAGTTCATCATCTTTAGAGTCAGTTTTAATTTGCGAACAATCTTATTTTTGGAACGATAGCTTATACACTGAAAATGGTGTCTATCAATTTTACACAACAAATTCTGTTGGCTGCGACAGTATTGCTTCTTTAAACTTACTATTGTCTTCAGATTCTTTTGTAACAGAATCTATTGAGGCCTGCGATAGTTTTTCTTGGAACGGAAATGAATACACAACAAGCGGAGTTTATGATTATACTTCTTTAAATGCAGCCGGGTGTGATAGCTTATCTTTTCTAGATTTAACTTTAGGCTATAGTCAGGAGATTAATCAAACGGTTACTTCTTGTGATTTTTATACCGTGACTTATCCTCTAGTAGACGGCCAACTTATCGAATTCAATGTTACAGAATCAACTTTAATATCGTACACTATTTTAAATAGTCAAATGTGTGATAGCACAATAAACTTAGAGGTGATTATTTCCGATTCTGTTTTTCAATCTGTAACTCAAATAGACCAGCAGTGTGGTAGTTATGAATGGAATAATAATTTATACACCGAATCAGGAACCTATTATTTTGATACGTCTACAGCAAACGGTTGTGATAGTATTGCAGTTCTAGAATTAACAATTATTGCTAATAATAATACGGAAGATGTTCAAACACATTGCCAATCTTACACCTGGATAAATAATGTTAGTTACACAGAAAGTACAAATAGCCCTTTTTTAACATATGAAGCTTCCACCGGTTGTGATAGTATTGTAACATTAAACTTGACTATTTTAGAACCTAGTTCGTCTAATGTCGATATAGAAGTTTGTGATTCGTATACGTGGAACGGAAATACCTATTCCAATTCAGGTCAATATAGCTTCGAAACATCAGGCTCACAAGGTTGTGATAGCATTGCATTTTTAAACTTATCCGTTTCTCAACTTTCAGATCTAATTATAAATGGTTCTTCACAAACAGAGGTAGGATCTACATCAAACTATTCTGTTTCTAATTCTTCAGGATCTTCTTATCAGTGGCAGTTAAACTCTCTGGGAAGTATTAGCTCTGGACAAGGCTCAAATTCCATAAGTATATTATGGGATCAGGATGGAGCGGCTTCAGTTTGCGTAGTAGAAACCGATCAAAATGGATGCGAAGGACAACAATTTTGTTTTGATGTAACAATTTTTGAGTCAGTTAATATAGACGAAAGACACGATTTTTTAAATGCAGAGGTTTATCCTAACCCCTTCAAAAACGAGCTATATATCGATTTTTCAACTCAAGCAAACAGAAATATTTCTTTAATAGATCTTCAAGGTAGAGTAGTTTATTCTTCACAAACTAGTTCTGAGAAAGTAGTTATAAAACGCGAAATGCTTAAATCAGGCTCTTATGTTTTAAAAATTATTTGTGAAAAAGGTAGTGTAAATAAATCGGTAATATTAAATTAATTATTGTTTATTTAGTTAAATGAATAAAGAGCTAAAATGAAAAAAGCATTAATAACAGGCATAAACGGTCAGGATGGCTCTTTTTTATCTGAGCTTTTACTTGAAAAAGGATATCAAGTTTGCGGAACATTAAAGAGAAATTCTGTTGCAGAGAACCAATCTGACAGATTAAATTCTGTTTACGGAAAAGTAAAACTTGTTTATGCCGACATGACAGACATGTCTTCCTTACTATCTGTTTTAAAGGATTTTCAGCCAAACGAGATATATAATTTGGCTGCTCAATCTCATGTCCGAATTAGCTTTGACCAGCCTATATATACTTCTCAGGTAGTTGCTATAGGTACCCTCAATTTATTACAAGCAATTAGGCTTGTATGTCCTGAGGCTAAGCTTTATCAGGCAAGTTCTTCGGAGATGTTTGGCAATAGTATTGACTCAGATGGTTTTCAAAGAGAATCGACTCCCTTTTCCCCTGTTTCCCCTTATGGATGTGCTAAAGTATTTGCGCATAATATTTGTAAAAATTATAGAGAATCTTACGGATTATATATCAGCAATGGTATTTTATTTAACCATGAATCAACCAGAAGAGGGTCTAATTTCGTAACGGGAAAGGTTGTTAAAGAAGCGGTTCGAATAAAGCTAGGATTAACTAATGAGTTACGCTTAGGAAACTTAGAGGCAACAAGAGATTGGGGCCATGCAAAAGATTATGTTAAAGCCATGTGGTTGATGCTACAACAAGACGCTCCTGTAGATTTAGTTTGCGCTACTGGAATTTCAAATTCTGTTAGATATTTGTGCGAGTATACTTTTTCTAAATTAGATTTAGATTACAAAAACTTTGTTTCGTTAGATCAAAGGTACCTTAGACCAGAAGAGTTAAATGATCTTAAAGGCGATGCATCAAAATTAAGATTATTAGGATGGAAGCCTACTTACACTTTTGAATCAATGATTGATGAAATGATAGAGTTTTGGATTGCTAAACTGAAAAAATAATGGAAATCATAGCAAGTCTAATTATTTCTTTTTTTATAACATTTTTAACTCTTCCGCTCATATTAATATTATCAAAAAGGTACTCAGAACTATTAAAGATTCCTAACAAGTTAGATTCTCACTCAACAGCAACTCCGACCTATGGTGGTTTGTCCATTTTTTTTGGAATTCTTTTATCCTTATTTATACTTTTAAGAGTTGAAGATATCTATGGCCTTAAGTGGATAGTTGGTTCTTTACTAATCATTTTTGCTTTAGGTATTATTGATGACTCGATAACTCTCCGTCCTTCCAAGAAGTTTTTAGGGCAGTTAATCGCTATAAGTATTCTTGTTTTTTTCAATGATCTTAGGATCACTAATATGCAAGGGTTATTTACTATATATGAGTTGCCTTATTCTTTTAGTGTTCTGCTTACTATTTTAACAATGTTAGTTATCACAAATGCATATAATTTAATTGACGGAATTGATGGCTTGGCATCTTTAGTAGGGATTTTAGTTTCCGCTGTTTTTTTAATTTTCTTTTTTATTAATGGAGACTATAACAATATAATTATTTTATTTGCTTTAATAGGCTCTCTAATTGCCTTTTTAAGATACAATTGGCCCCCGGCAAAAATTTTCATGGGAGATACAGGCTCGTTATTTATCGGTTTTATATTTTCTATAATAGCAATTCAATTTGTAGAAACAGAATTTAAGATAGAGTATTCTTGGTTTAAAATTAAAACAGCAACATTGTCAATGGCAATTTTAGTGGTGCCTTTGCTCGATTTATTGAGAGTGTTTTTAGTTAGAATTTTCCATAAGAAGTCACCTTTTTCAGGAGATAGAAATCACCTTCATCATTTATTAATAGATTTAGGTTTAACCCCTATTCGTACTTCATTTACTCTTTTGCTTTTTAATATTATAGTAATTCTAACGGCTTTGTTCTTTAGCTTTTTAGACATTAATTATGTACTTCTTTTGATTTGTGGCATTTGCTTATTATTTTTATTAATTATTAGTAAAAAATAAATGAAAAAATTTTTAATTATTATTTGTTGGATTATTACTCCAACTTTAGTTTTTAGTCAAAATAGTTTCACATTTAATCATTCTTGGCATAACGATTTTCAAAAAGAATTTCATGCCATAGACTCTAGTCACCATACTTCTATTAAAGCCCATTTTAATCTAGATCAAAACGTTAACTCATCAATTCAGCCATTTTCTTTTAAGTCACCATTGCTAAATAGAATGTTAAATTCTGATGCGTTGCGTCTCGAAACAGACGATTTCGATTTAATTATAAATCCACTTTTTCATTTCGAAACAGGAAATTCCGATTCTGCTAGTCGATATATTAATACAAGAGCTTTTGAAGTAAAAGGAAGAGTTGGCACCAAGATTTCTTTTTACTCTTCTTTTTATGAAAACCAGGCTGTTTTTCCAGACTACTTAGAAGATGCTATTGTAAACAACTATTTTGTTGTTCCTGGACAAGGGTATTCGAAATGGGGGAATCATGATATCAATCCTGATTTCGATTTTGCTATGTCAAATGGGCTATTGAGCTATCAGGCTGATAAATATTTTAATCTTCAATTTGGTCATGGAAAAAACTTTATTGGAGATGGTTATCGTTCTCTTTTGCTTTCAGATAATTCATTTAATTATCCTTTTTTTAAAATAACAACTAATTTTTGGAAAGTAAAGTATGTCAATATTTTCTCTGTTTTACAAGACCTAAGGCCTGAGTATGAAATCGAAAATACATTTAGAAAAAAATATAGTACAACACACTATTTGAGTATAAACATAACAAAGAAATGGAATTTAGGATTATTCGAGACTATTATTTGGGAGCAGTCTGAAACAGGAAGAGGGTTTGATATAAATTATTTAAACCCTGTTATTTTTTATAGACCAGTTGAATTTTCATTAGGTTCTGCATCAGGAAATGCACTTATTGGCTTAAATACTAAGTATAAATTAAATAACTCAGCTCATTTGTATGGTCAATTATTATTAGACGAATTCAGATTTAGTGAGCTAAAAGCAGCAAAAGGATGGTGGGCAAACAAATATAGTTATCAGCTAGGAGCTAAGTGGTTTGATGCCTTAGGCGTTAAAAACCTTACTCTACAGTCAGAATATAACTTCTCTCGCCCTTTCACCTATTCTCATTTGAATCCTTTACAAAGTTATACTCATTATAATCAGGCCTTAGCTCATCCATTGGGGGCAAGTTTTATGGAGTCAGTTTCTTTTTTGAGATACAGATATAAAAGATGGGCTATCGATTCTAAAATCATTTTTGCAAAACATGGAGGGAATATTCCAGGCGATCCTACTAACTACGGAAACGATATTTTAACGTCATATGCTGAAGGAGATAGATTAGAGTATGGAAATGAGGTCGCTCAAGGAAATACTACAAATTTATCTATTGTTGACCTCAGATTAGCTTACATTTTAAATCCAACAACCAATATGAAAATTGAGATTGGAATAAGTAAACGAGAATCAAAATCTTTGTATTTACCAGAAAGTAAAACCAACTATTTGTTTTTATCTTTCAAAACTGATATTAATAATTATTATTATGACTTTTAAATAGAGCAACAATTACTTATATTTATATCCTTGATCTTGAATTAACTTTTTATTTACAAAAACTATGAAATTCATTACATCCAAATTTTTAATTTTTATTGTGCTTTTGTCTTCATCACAATTTCTTTTTTCTCAAGACACAACATTTGTTCAGACCCTAACATTTGACTCAATAACTACAAGAACGGGGGTATGGACATTTCTTGATGATGAAACAACTTACAGGAAAATTTTGATGAACTACACCCTTAAGTGCGACCCTCAAACATCTACAGATCAGTACGACTGTGGCGAATGGGATTATAGCACCACAACTTTTTTAACCGAATATACTGGAGTTTATGATTCTATTATTAGAGAACATGCCAGATATGAATTTGGAGGTCAAGCATTTGATACTATAGCTTATATTAACTCTCCATATTACAATTATTCCCGGTCGTTTCAATATTTCCCGAATTATAACAATACTATTTCAGAATTAGATTATACTTTAGGCAATCAATCATCTACAAATGATAAATTATTTGGCTCTTCATCGGAGTCTGTTATTTCTCAAATTGTATGGACAGCAGAAGAATTAACAAATGCAGGATTGCAGGCCGGACAAATTGATAAATTAAGGTTTGATATATCTTCAGTAGGGAGTAATTTAAATCATTTAATTATTTCTATGAAGCATAGTGATTTGGACTCTTTAACTTCCTTTGATTCTAGCAATGGCTTTCAACAAGTATATAATTTCAACACGTCATTTAACCCGGGTGTTCAGACTTTAGATTTGTTTTCTCCATTTGATTGGGATGGGTCGTCAAATATTTTGATGGAGCTAAGCTTTTATAATGACACATTAAATCCTAATTATAACCCAGAAGATAATCTAGTATTATCATCACAGACTAACTCTGATATGGTAGCTTTTACTAACAATAGAGATGGTTATTTGCAAATTACTAGTGGAGAGCAAATTGATGTAGCTTTAGATAATGTTGATTTTGGTAATGAAGTATCCGTATCATTTTGGGCACAGGGAAATGCAGAGGTTTTGCCTTTAAACACATACCTTTTTGAAGGTTTTGATACTGACGGTGCGAGAAGAATTAATTGTCATTTTCCATGGAGTAATAATAGAATTTATTGGGATGCAGGCTTAGGATCGGGCTCAGGAAGTAGAATAGATAAGGCTATTGTAGATGGTGAAATAACAGATGAATGGACTCATTGGGCGTTTGCAAAAAATGCTACAACTGGGGTTATGAATATTTTTAAAAATGGCCAATTATGGCATACAGGATCAGGCAAGTTTGATCCTATTTCTACCGTTTCTATTTTAAGAATTGCACAAAACTCTTTGTGGGATGGAAAGCTAGATGAGTTTAGGGTTTGGAAAAAATCTTTAGAACAAGAGAATATTGTTGCTTGGATGAATGCCCCATTAAATAATACCCATCCGTTTTACAGTGATCTCGTTTTATATTATGATTTTAACGATGCAGGAGTTGTTTTAGATAAATCTATAAACGGATTTGATGGAGCTCCTACCAACGAAAATATGATTCAATTTCATAACTCATCCGATCAAATACACGATGTTAATCTTTCATCTAACAGACCTGATGTGACTTTTGTTCAGGGGGAATATGTTTCAGAAACAGATTCAGTTCTAGTCATGGATTCAATTTTAGTAAATCCTATTTCATTGTCTGAGTTTAGTCTTGGTGACGGATATTTTAACATTCTTAATTTAAGTTATCATTTTCCAGTAGGTTGGTCGTATACAACAGATCCAAATGGAAATAATATTGATAGCGTGTTTAATGATGCTCAAGCTACTATTTATAATGATACTATTCATTACTATGATGAGCCATTCGAATTGGTTAATAGATACGAATTAGGGCGATTTATTACTCCATACGGCTTAGGTCTTGACCTAGGAGATGGTTTCCGTTGGGTTTATGATGTAACTGACTTTGCTCATTTATTAAAAGGAGATGTTAGATTAACTTCCCCAAACACTTCAGAGTTAGTTGATTTGAGTTTTGATTTTATTCATGGAACACCAGCTAGACCTGTTCACAAGGTTTCAAATGTTTGGGATGTTAATTCTGGAGGCCCGGTTTGGACAGGATATAACTACAGAGACTTAGATGATGACCTTTATTTATTTAACACCGAAGTAAGCCTTGAACCAGAAACAAGATTTGCAAAACTTAAAACCATTATTACTGGCCATGGCCACAATAGTACTAACGGATCGTATCCACATTGCTGTGAGTGGAAAGACAATACACATTACCTTTATGCAAACGGTAACCAAATTGCTGATTGGCATATTTGGCAAACAACAGAATGCGCATTAAATCCTGTATTTCCTCAAGGTGGCACATGGCCTGGGGCTAGAGAAGGTTGGTGTCCTGGTGATGTAGTTAAGGGTGCTGAATTTGAATTAACACCATATATTCAGCCTGGAAATACGATCGAGCTAGATTATGACATTACTCCAGTTCCGGCAAACAATTTAGGAATGGGTAGCGGTAGATATGACATGACAATGCATATGGTAGAATACGGCGATGCTAACTTCGAAATAGATGCTGAAATTTATGATGTGATATCTCCAAATAATTGGGAATATGTTTCTAGAAAGAATACAATTTGTAATGGAATTCAATTTGTATTAAGAAATGGTGGAACCTCAGAACTAACTTCTGCACGCATTACTTTTCAAGTTTCTGGAGGAACTCCATTTATATATGAATGGGAAGGCAACTTAAAGTTTATGGAATCACAAATTGTGACGGTTAATGTTGACAATGCAGAATTTTGGTTAGGAGATCAATCTAATCTCTTTACTATTACAGTTAGCGATCCTAACAATACTTTAGATGAATACGCAGGCAACAACACCTTCATCACTAAATTTGATATGCCAGATGTTTATGATAGCAAGGTTGCGCTAAGGTATCGCACAAATAATATTCCGTCTGATAACTCTGTTACCGTTGTTGATTTATACGGAAACATTGTATATTCAAATAATAATTTGGCGCCTAACACATTGTATTATGACACTTTAGACGTTACTAACGGATGTTATTCTTTAAAAGTTTTAGACACAGGAAATGACGGCTTTTCCTATTGGGCCTATCCTGATCAAGGAAGCGGCTTTTTTCAAGTTAGACCATTATCAGGACCATTGACTAGCTTTGAGCCTGAGTTTGGTAGAGAAATTAACTATTCGTTTGTAATAGGAGGATTTACAAACGTAATTGAGAACAAAAGTTTAGAGCTATTGGTGTTTCCAAACCCAACTTCAAACTTCATAAATTTGGAAAGTAATCTTTTAATTGAAGAGTATAAATTAATTGATATTTCTGGAAGAGTTCTTCAATCGGAAAAACTAAATGATTACAACACTATTTTAGATGTTTCTAGTTATAGTGATGGAATTTATTTTATTGATTTAAAAAGTAAAGACCAGAGAATTCGAAAGAAAATTGTAAAACAATAATTTACTAAAAGGTCAACTATTGAGTTGACCTTTTTGGTAAATAGACTTTGGAACAAAATGAAAAGTAAAATAAGAGTGTTTTTAGGTGCGTTTGTTAATGTTCCTAACGCTCAAAATTTAAATTGTAAATCTATAGCTGAACATTTAGACAAGTCTAGATTTAATGTACATACGCTTAGCACTTATTCTTTTCCAAAGATACATATAGACAAGGTTACAATTCATAACTGTTTTTGGCCTCATCGACTCTCTGTTTATTGGGTTTTTTTTGTGCAAATTATTATGGCAGAGGTAGTTTATTTACCTAAAGGAAATCATTTAAATTTCACTTCTTTTTTATGTAAACTTTTTAATAAAAAAAGCATGACAACTATAGAAGGCATTTTTGATGACCAAGCAACTAAAAATGCGCAAAGAATTAGTGGTAAAAACTTCGTTAAATATTACCATAGATTTAGCAAAAGATTTTCTATTACTAAATTCATGAAAGGATATAATTTTGAAAATCATGGCTTAGAAACTGCTCCTGAAATTTTATATTTAGGCGTAGAGTCCAAGTTGTTTGAAAGTATAAAGTCACGTCGATCTGAGCTTAAACAAATTATAATGGTAGGAAACGATTTATTAAGAAAAGGAGTTTTCGATTATATTGAGCTTTCGCACCAGTTTCCAGACCTACAATTTCATTTAGTCGGATCTGGTAATGGAAAAATAGATATTGAAAATGAATTAAAAAAAAGAAAGTTAAACAACTTTATTTTTCATGGATTTATTAACCAGGATGAAATAGTGAAATTATTAGCAAAAGTGCAGTTGCATATATTGCCATCAAAATCTGAAGGTTTTCCTAAAGTAATTTTAGAAAATGCTTGTGCGGGGATTCCTTCGATTGTCTATAATGACTATGGGGCTCAAGAGTGGATAACCAATAGAGCGAATGGTTTTGTTGTTTCCGATTTAAACGAGATAGTTGAAACAATTCATTTACTTAAAAATAATCCTGATTTATTGACAAAAGTATCCATTGATTCTATAGAGTTAGGGCGCTCGTTCGATTGGTCTGTTAAAATTAAATTTTGGGAGAAACAATTTAGTAAATTATATTCTTTCAGATTGGATAAGTAAGAATTCTAGAAGCTATGTTTCATCAAACAAATATAAATCTTAAATTTGAAGCTCTAAATCTCAAGTGTATGTTAAAAAAAGTTTATTTTTTTTATATTTTTTTATTAAGTATTTGTCCACTTTTTGTTTTTGCTCAAATTCCGCTTAGTATTTCCGATTTAGATTTTTCGTCCGATGATAGTTTTGATAATTGGACTCATAATGGAGAGAGTTTTTTTGTTGTGCCAGTTCAATTAAATGAATACGTAGCGTTAGAAAAAATTGAATTTAATATTAACTATAATCCCAATATAATTTCACCAGTTTCTAATGCTATTTTAGTTCAAATAAACCAGCAAGAATTTTTAAACAATCAGAATGTTGCTAGCCATAGTTTATTAAATAATGGCACTTTAGGTTTAGAAACTTTTAATGGCGGCTCTCAGCTTGAAATGTTAACCTTTTCATATTTGTCTAACTCGAGTTTTTCTGAAAACGAATATCAAGATCAAAATGGGACTCTTGTTTACCTTGCTTTTACTAAGCAAGACCCTTGCTATGAAGGGCCTATTCTTTTTCAGTTTACAAACGGAGAGAGTGAAGGAGTTTTTTTAAACCCAAATCAAACTTCAGCAGTATCTATTAACGATAGTTTTACTACAGAGAATAATTTAATTTTTTCTATCGACGGTTCTGTTTTATTCAACATTTTAACCATAGATTTAGTCGATCAAGAGTCTTTTTTTAGTGTAAATATTACAGATGGGCTATCTCCTTACTCGTATAATTGGACTAATAAATTAGGAGAAACTTTGTCTTCAGACTCTCTTTTTTACCCTAACGAATCAGGAGATTACTTAGTTTATGTAAGCGATTCTAGTCAATGTGTTTCTTCTCTTTATTTTAGTTTTGAGCAGCCTTCTACAGTTGAAGAATTTTTTAATTTAAACATATGGCCAAATCCGTTTACTAATCACATTAACATTAACTCTAATTTAAGCGTTGATTATAGCCTATTTGATACAAACGGAAGAATAGTTTCTCAATCAAACAACATAGAGAGCATAAAAATTTCTACACAGACTTTAAAAGCTGGAGTTTATTTTTTGAAAATTAGTAATTCGACTAAAACTAGAGTTTTTAAATTAATATCTAATTAATGAAGCTATATTTTACATTAATATTGTTATCAGTTTTTTCTTTTTTTGGAAAATCACAAAACCTTTATAATTCCAACTCTACAACCCTTATTGAAATCTATTTTTCTCAACAGGATTGGAACGAGCAATTAATTGATTTTTATTTAGCAGATTTAGACCAAAGACTTTTAGCAGATTCTGTTGTGATAAATGGTTCTGTAAAAGATAGTGTAGGTATAAAGTATAAAGGAAATAGTACTTTTAGCGAAAGCAATGCAAAAAATCCAATAAACATTTCTTTGGATTATATTCAAGACAATCAAGACTATCAAGGTTTTAGAACATTGAAGCTTTCCAATGGTAAAAATGATCCATCATTTTTAAGAGAGGTTTTGTCTTATGAAATTGCAAGAAAATATATGACTGCTCCAGAGTCGAATCATGCAAAAGTTTATATTAATGACGTTTTTCATGGAATGTATGTAAGCTCAGAGGCGATTAATAGAGATTTTCAAAATGATCATCTTTATTCAGATAAAGAAAACTCAAGGTTTAAATGTAATCCAGTTTCTGTTTTTGATGGAAACGGTTCTTCCTTAGAATTTCTAGGAAACGACTCTTCTTCTTATTATGATTTTTACGAATTAAAAACAGACTACAGTTGGCAAGATATTATAGACTTGACTTTTTATATCGAAAATAATGCTTCAAATATAGAGTCCATTTTAAATATTGATAGAGTTATTTGGATGTTGGCTTTTAATAATGTTTTAGTAAATCTAGATAGTTATACTGGTCCGTTTCGACAGAATTATTATTTGATTAAGGATAACTTTAATGTAATAAATCCAATTGTTT
Organism: Cryomorphaceae bacterium; assembly: GCA_042091225.1. GTDB lineage: Bacteria > Bacteroidota > Bacteroidia > Flavobacteriales > UBA7312 > JABAYQ01. Next base: position 19,498 of record JBELHW010000005.1, read on the forward strand.
GGGATTTAAACGAATCTTTGGGAGGATTTTCTATGGTAGAAGTCGGAGGTGGAGGACCACCACAACAAACTAACCTAGCTCAATTAGATTTATTCCTAAGAGAAAATGATAGTCAGTGGCCATTAATAAATTTAGTTTTTGACAATCCTACCTACCGTAGAATGTATCTCGCTCATGTAAAAACTATTTTAAATGAAAATTTCACAAACGATTGGTACTCAAATCGTGGATTGGAACTTCAGAATATCATTTCACAAGATGTACAATCTGATCCAAATTCATTTTATTCTCATGCTGATTTTATTTCTAACCTAAACAATAGCGTTCAATCTGGAGGGGGTCCGGGCGGTTTAGACATTGGAATAATCGAGTTAATGGATGAAAGGGCCGATTATCTTTCTCAGCAAAATGAATTAAATACTAATGCTCCAGTTATAGGAACAATTGCAAGTCAACCAGCAACAATCAGTACTTATTCTAATCCTACCATAAATGTAAATGTTACAAATGCTGACAATGTTATTTTTGGCTATAGATTCCGACCAAATGAACACTTTACTAAGTTAGAAATGTTAGATGACGGAATGAGTAATGATGGAGCAGCAGGTGATGGCACATACGGTGTAAGCTTAAGCGTGGAAGCTCTAGATATTCAATATTACATATATGCTGAAAATCAAGATGCTGGCATTTTTTCACCTCAAAGAGCAGAACACGAATATCATTCGCTATCAGTTGTGGGAAGTTTGGTAATTAATGAACTTATGGCCTCAAATACCAATGCAGTTGCCGATCTATCTTCAGGAATTGAAGAGTATGATGATTGGGTTGAACTTTATAATGGAGGAACTCAGACCATTAATTTAGAAGGTTATTATTTGTCCGATAGAGAGGATGCTTTAGACAAATGGCAGTTTCCAGCCGTTTCTATTGATCCTGATGACTATTTAATAGTTTGGTTAGATGGTGACCAAACGCAAGAAGGGCTTCATACAAGCTTTAAGTTGTCTTCTGACGAAGAAGCCTTATTTCTTTCAACATCTAATTTATTTATTGTAGATGCAATTTATTATCAAGACCTTCCTTCCGATATGGGTTATGCTAGATTTGATAACGGTACTGGACCATTTCAAATTCAAAATCATACCTTTGATGCTAACAATGGATTTCATACGACAGAAATAAATGAATGGAATAAACCGTTCAAAATTTTTCCAAATCCAGCAAAAGACTTTTTTACAATAGAAGCAAATGCTAAACAAATAGCTATTAATGACCTTTTAGGTAAAAATTATTTAAATATTTCAAACGTTAGTTCGAGTGTACGTATAAATACATCTTCATGGCCTAAAGGCTTGTATTTAATAAATATAGATGGAAATACTCAAAAAATAATTATCCAATAGATGAAAAATACCATATATGTATTCGCTTTAATAATTTTTATTTCTTGCCAAAAGCAAGAAGGTGAAGGAGGAACTTCAGCTATTTACGGCAACTTAGTTACCGTTGAGGTGCAGCATTTTGATATCCCAGGAAATGAAAGAATAGACACGATAACAGCTCCTTATTTTCATGCAGATCAGGATGTATTTATTATTTATGGAGATAACGACAACCTTTATGATGATAATTATAAAACCTCATACGATGGTTCTTTCGGATTTGAATCATTAAGAAAAGGTACTTATACTATTTTTGTTTACTCCGATTGTGAGTCGGACACAAATGGGCTAGCATCTATATATCAATCCGATCCAGAATATGCTAATCAATTGTCTTCTACAATATGGCATCCCGATTGCGTTTCTGGTAATTATGCTAAAAAAGTAGAAGTTGAGATTACTGAAAACAATCAGCTTATTAATATTGACGACATTATAAGATTTGATATTGAAAATAACTAAAGAAATATTATCTCAATTTACTCCAATTTCTTTAAATGAAATGGATAACGTTAGCTTACTAAGTAGGGTAGACACAAAGTTTATATTTGATTATGATACTTTTTTGAGCATACTTCCAGACTTGATTAAATATTACTTTGTATTGGATGTAAATGATATAAGAGTTAGTGCTTATCAATCTTTATATTTTGACACAGACGACTTCAAATTTTATTATGACCACCATAATGGTAAAAAAAATAGAAAAAAAGTAAGGTTTAGAGAATACATTGATTCTGGTTTATGTTTTTTAGAGATAAAACAGAAAAATAATAAAGGAGTTACAGTCAAGTCTAGAATTAAGGTTGACAATATTGTTGACGTTTTAAACGGAGAAAATTTAAAATTTGTTAAAGATACTATTGATTTAGATTACGAATTATTAGCCAAACATTGGAATTCGTACAATAGAATTACTTTTGTAAATAAGCATATTAAGGAAAGATTAACAATCGATACTAACTTTTCTTTTAAAGGAAATGATACAAAAGGAGAAATAGATAATATGATTATTGCTGAAGTAAAGCAAGAAAAAGTAAATTATTCTTCTGTTTTTATGAGAAAAATAAAGGAAAAAGGAATCCGTCCATTTCGTATTTCTAAATATTGTTTGGCAATGGCAAGTTTATATCCTGAGCTAAAACAAAATAATTTTAAACCAAAATTTTTAAAGATTAACCAACTATAATTATGTCATTATTATTACTGATACTTTCTGATTTAGATTATTTGGGAACACCAATTTTTGATCAAAAAGATTTTATAAAACTTCTAGTAAAGTCAACCTTTAATTTTCTTGTTGTAGGGATTATTGTTAGATATATTTATTACACAACTTCTAAAAATAAGGATTATTTATTTACATATATTCTTATTAGTACCACTGTTTTTTTACTTTGTTTTCTTTTAGAAAATGTGAAGCTAGAGTTAGGATTTGCGTTAGGATTATTTGCAATTTTTGGTATTATTAGATACCGTACTGATCCTATTCCAATTAAAGAGATGACCTATCTATTTATTGTTATAGGTATTTCGGTTATGAACGCTTTAGCAAATAAAAAAATTAGTTATTCAGAGCTGATTTTTGCCAATTTAATTTTTATTGCATTTACTTATATTCTAGAAAAAATTTGGCTTCTTAAACACGAAACTAGAAAAACGATAGTTTATGAGAAAATTGAATTTATTACCCCTGATAAAAAAGATGAGTTGTTAGCTGATTTAAAACTAAGAACAGGCCTTAATATAACAAGGGTTGAAGTTAGAAACATTGACTTTTTAAGAGATACTGCTTCGGTTCGAATTTTTTACTTTGAAGATGAAGAAAAGTAGCCTTATACTTCTCTTTTTTCCACTTTTAATGTTTGGTCAAGAGTCTGATTTTAAACTATGGTCAAAGGCTTCGCTAAATTATTCAATAAATAAAAAAACAGATATTACTTTTTCTCAAGGCTTGAGACTAAGAGAAAATGCAAACATTAAAGAAGAGGTATTCTCTAATTTTTCTATATCTAGAAAGTGGAACAAAAAGTGGCGTTTTGCAATAGACTATAGATTTATTGAAGAATACGATTTTTATTCTAACAGCAAATTAGAACATCGAATTAGTGTCGATGCAAGTTGGCGAAAAAAAATTGATAGACTAACCTTAAAAAGTCGCTCTCGTTTTCAGTACACCTCTAATTTAGTTTTTAGGAAGAGGCTTTCCTTGCATTATAATTTGCCAAAAACTCCTTTAGAGCCATCTTTATTATTTGAATCGTTTTATGATTTTTCTACTTTTTCTAAAATAAGAGCTACATTAAGCGCTTCTTATCCTTTGGCTAAATCTATTGATTTAGATTTGTATTATAGGCTTCAAAATAACTTAAACGAATCTTCAATTATTTATATTTTAGGTTTAGGATTTTCCTATGACATCTAACTATGACACTTAAGGGTAAAAATATAAAGTCAATTCTTTTTTTTCCAGTACTTTTTGCTCTGCTTATTGTTATAATTAAAGTCATAGAACATTTTGGAGATTTTAATTTTAGTGTTTATGGAGTTCTTCCTAGAGATTTTTCTGGCTTAAAAGGAATTATTTTCTCCCCTTTAATTCACAGTGACTTTTCACACCTTACAAATAATACAATTCCTATTTTAGTGCTTTTACTTTCGTTAAGATATTTTTATAAATCTATTTCAATAGAAATTTTCTTTTGGTCTTGGTTAATAAGCGGATTTTTACTTTGGTGTTTTGCAAGACAAAATTTTCATATAGGTGCTAGCGGATTAATTTATGCATTATCCTCTTTCTTGTTTTTTAGTGGCTTCATTCGTAAGCATACAAGATTAATGGCCGTTTCTATGTTTGTAGTCTTTCTGTATGGTAGTTTAGTTTGGGGGATATTTCCTTTACAAGAAAAAGTTTCATGGGAAGGGCATCTGACTGGAGCTGTTGCGGGAATTCTTTTAGCTTTTTGGTTCAGAAAAGAAGGTCCTCCAAAACAGATATATCAATATGAAATTGATGAAGCAGAAGAAGAAATAGCCAAGCAAAACCCTACAATTACTTATTACTACAAAGAAGGCGATCAGAACTGATATTTATATCCTAAAGATGCAATAATACTTCTGGTTAATCCATCTGGCCTTACCTTTCTTACTATCAAAGGCGAACCAACATCAAAATTGATTGAGCTACTTTGTGAAATAGTATAGTTTAAAAACAAGTTAAGATTTACTGTTAATCCATCAGAGCCTTCTATTGTTTGACTTTTATTGTTTTGATCTATAAATGTATCTTCTCCTAAATGATAAATAGAGAGTAAGCTAGTTGAAAGTTGAAATTTTTCTGTTTTTGACAATTCGTAACTACCTCTCAATAGGATGTCTCCTTTTCGTTCTAACAAATTAGTGCTTTGAAAATCGAAAAAATAACTTGAGCTATCATATACCTCGGACTCGAATGTGTTTTTAGTTTGCGAAATAGGTAATTGTGTGGCTAGGTTTATTTGTAGTTTATTAATGTTTGTCGCATAAGCTAGAATAAGATCAGTTGAGCCTAAGCTTGGCTGGAAATCAAAAGGTAATGGTTTATCCTCATTTAAATTATTTCCATCATTTAAAGGAAGTTTTAGCCCAGCGGTTATGCTTGATTTCTGAGAAAGTTGATAATTACTAATAACAAATAAATCGGACAAACCTGTGCTGCTTAGATTTTCATTGCTTTGAGAAATTGAAGTAAGCTTTGCGCTGACAGATAGCTTTTGCCCTATTATTCTCTGAAAAGAAACATAAGGGGCTATAATATTTATGTTGTTATCAGCTTTACCAACAGACGAACCTATTTTAAATTGATTGTTGTATGTTGTATTGTTCGATTCCGAATTCTGAATTCCGTTTAGAGAGCAAAAACCGGCGTCACTACAGCCTTGACTATAAGCAGAATTAATAAAAATTAGGATATTAAAAAGTAGAATTAAATTGAGTTTTTTCATGTAAGTTTTTCATTTGTTTAATATGCAAAAATAAACGAAAATCTTTAAGAATTATTTCATTGAACTTTATTTTCACTTTTGACTCCCCAAGCAGTCTTATACCAAGCTCTTTCGTGAAGATAATAAAAAACCATTTTTATAATACTTTCTGCTATTGCAATGCCTGTTGCTTTTTGAGCTGCATTTGGGTCATCATTAAAAAATATGAGAGCAAGCACAAAAGTTGTTGCAGAAGCAATAATTCTCCATGTAAATGTTTTGGCAATATGTCTTTTTCTTGTAATTTTCTTTTTCATACCAATTTAAATCAAGTAACAATATAAATCTATTTTATAATAAAACAGCTCCTAATTCTATAATAAAGCCAATTAAAAAGCCTGCGTATACCTGTTTAGCGTTATGAGAATTTGTTTCTAATCTAGCAAAACCAATCAGACCGGAAAGCAAAGTAATCGCCATTACAATTAACAACCAGTCTAAATTAAACCTATAATTTAATCCTATTAGAGCTCCTAACAAGCCCCCTACACCGAGCATATGTACGCTAATTTTCCACTTTAAGGTTACTAAAAGTGCTATGGCAATTACAGCTATTGCACCCACCATCATTAAATACAAGCTATTGGGTAATTGTAATTTTAACAAAATTTCAAAACAAAGATAATACCATAAAACGGTTAGTGTAAATGGCCATTTTCGCTGTTCTGCTTTTTTCATATATAGATCATCGATAACCTTTAGTTTTTTCAAAATAAATGCAGTTAAAACCGGAAAAATAATAGTGAATATAACTAGAATAATAAATACTACATTTTGTAATTCATGACTTATACTTTGTTGAACGTATGGATTAAATTGGAATAAAATAATCATTGCATACAACGGCATAAACATTGGATGACCTATAATAGATATTATATTTGCTACTTTCATTAATTTACAATTCTCGCCTTAATTTTGAGCTAGCTATTTTAAGTTGCTGTCTATATTTCGACACAGTTCTTCTAGCAACAAGAAATTCTGATTCATTTAACTTTTCAGATAATTGATCATCGGTAAAAGGAATTTTTTTATCTTCTTTTTCAATTATTTCTTTAAGTAAATTCTTTATCACCTTAGTTGAAATAGAGGTTCCGTCTTCTTTATGATATGCTTCAGAAAAGAACTCTTTTAAAAGAAATGTTCCGAAAGGAGTTTCTATATATTTACTATTTGTTACTCTTGAGACAGTAGAAATATCCATTTTAATTTTTTGGGCAACATCCAGTAGCTTCATTGGTTGGAGGTGTTTCTCGTCTCCAGACTTAAAAAATTGAGATTGAATTTCTAAAATACAGTTCATTGTATTTAATAAGGTTTTCTCTCTTTGAATAATAGCGTTTGCAAACCAATCTGCATTCTCTATTTTTTGAGTTAGAAAAACAATAGCTTCCTTATCTTTACTTTTTTTAACATCAGATAACATTTTTTTATAGTAATCACTTGATTTAACTTTTCTATTTCCAATGTGATTGAGAGAAAGTTGAAATTCATTATTATTAATAGTCAATAAAAAATCGGGGCTGATGTAGCTTGTATTGTCTTCTTTAGCTGAATATGCCGCTCCAGGTTTTGGGTTGAGGCTAGCAACCAATTTGTACACAGACTTTAAATCACCTTCTGTTATTTCTAGATTAGAACAAATTTTCTCATAATTTTTAGAAGTAAATGAAGCGAAATGATTTTCTAAAATATTTATAGCAAGTTTTTGAATTTCTGTTTTCTCTTTTAAAGAAAGTTGTAGAATAAGACATTCTTTTAAATCTCGAGCTCCTACACCGGTGGGCTCTAAAGATTGTATACATTTTAATAGTTCTAATAATTTTTGCTCGCTAACGTTCTGATTATATTCAAATAGAAGATCGTCGCTCACCTCTAATAGACTTCGACTTAAAAATCCGTTTTCATCTAGACAACCTATTAAAAAGAGGCATATTTTTTCGTTTTCAGAAGATAAGTTTTCTAAAAAAAGCTGACTACTTAGATAATCTTGCAGACCTATTTCTCTTTCTTTAACTACGTTTGTATTAAATTCTTTGTTGTTTGAAGAGTTTGAATTTTTATAATACGCTTCTTGTTCAGAATCTTCAACTTCCTCTAGTGTAGGATTTTCTTCTAATTCTGATTCTATTCTTTTTGATAAAGAAGACAAAGGAATTTGTAACAGGTTTAAAAATTGAATCTGTTTAGGAGATAATTTTAGCTTTTGTTCTTGTTTTAATCTTTGTTTTTGCATGCTTTAAAAGTCAGCATTCTGTGGGTATCTTGGGAACGGAATGACGTCTCTTACGTTTTTCATGCCTGTAACGAACATTATTAATCGTTCAAAGCCTAGCCCAAACCCGCTATGAGGACAGCTTCCGAACTCCCTAGTCTCCAAATACCACCATAACTCTTGTATATCTACATCCATTTCTTCCATCCTAGCTTTTAAAATGTCTAGATTTTCTTCTCTTTGCGAACCTCCAACTATTTCACCAATGCCAGGAAATAGTATATCCATGGCACGAACGGTTTCGCCGTCCTCATTCATTTTCATGTAGAAAGCTTTAATTCCCTTAGGGTAATCGGTTAAAATAACAGGTTTTTTAAACTTTTTTTCAACTAAAAAACGTTCGTGTTCAGACTGTAAATCAGCTCCAAAACCTTCAATTAGGTATTTGAATTTTTTCTTTTTATTTGGCTTAGAATTTCGCAAGATATCGATAGCCTCCCTATAAGTAAGCCTTTCAAAATCATTGTCTATAACAAAGTTTAATCGTTCAATTAGCTCCATTTCAGAGCGTTCATTTTGGGGTAGATTTTTTTCTTCTTCTTTCAGTCTTTTATTTAAAAAAAGCAAATCATCCTTACATTTATCTAGAGAATATTTTATACAGTATTTCAAAAAATCTTCTGCTAAATCCATATTGTCATCCAGTGTATTGAATGCAACCTCAGGTTCAATCATCCAAAATTCGGACAAATGTCTGGAAGTGTTTGAGTTTTCAGCTCTAAAGGTAGGGCCAAAAGTGTAAACTTCTCCAAGTGCTAATGCTCCTAATTCGGCTTCTAGTTGACCAGAAACTGTAAGGTTTGTTTTTTTTCCAAAAAAGTCATGAGAAAAATCTGTATTCCCATCCTCTTTTTTTGGCAAAGAATCTAAATTTAAATTAGTGACCTGAAACATTTCACCTGCACCCTCTGCGTCGGCACCTGTAATTATGGGAGTATTCATATAAACAAAGCCTCTTTCATTAAAAAAGTTGTGTACAGCAAACGAAAGTACGTGTCGAACTCTAAAAACAGCACTGAATGTATTTGTTCTAAATCTTAGATGAGCTTTTTCTCTTAAAAATTCTAGACTATGTCTTTTAGGCTGAAGGGGGTAAGTATCGGCGTTTGCCAAGCCTATTATGTCTATTTTATTTGCTTTTATTTCTACTTTCTGTCCTCCTCCTTGCGATTCTATTAATTCTCCTTCAACAGAAATACACGCTCCGGTAGCAATGTCTTTCAAAGTGTCTTCGCTAAAGGTAATGGATTCTGCAACGATTTGAATATTGTTAATTGTTGAGCCATCATTTAAAGCTATAAACGAAACATTTTTAGACCCTCTTTTTGTTCTAACCCAACCTTTTACACAAACAGTTTTGCTTGTGAAATCGTCGCTCAAAAGAGCACATATTTTTGTTCTTTTCATTCTGTAAATTATAAAATAACATTACAAAGATATTAAAAGAAATTTCATAAACTCAGATAATTTCGGAAACAATATTGAGGTTAAATTGTTTCTTAAGTATTTTCTAATTAATTTTGCACTCCCAAATGAAAAATAAACAAAATATAATTGAACAATCTTTGTTGCTTTTTATGAAAAGAGGGGTTCGATCTGTCAATATGGACGAAGTTTCTTCTCATCTAGGAATATCAAAAAAAACGCTTTACTTACATGTTGATAATAAGTCTGATTTGGTTTGCCAAGCTTTTAAGTTTTTTTGTTATAAGTTATCTCATTCTTTAACTCTTATTGTAAAAGAAGAAAAAAATGCAATAGATGAGTTGTATGAAATGGACGAGCAAATTTTCTTTCATTTAAAATCAATGCATATTTCAATTGTGAGCGAATTGAAAAAATATTATTTAGAAAGTTGGGAATTGATAGAAGACTTTAAAAAGAATTTTTTATTAAATCTTATCGAAACCAACATAACTAAAGGAATGAAACAAAAATTATATAGACAGGATTTAAATCCGAGTATGATATCAAAAATATTTATAAATAGAAGCGAAACCTTAGTAGATGGGGAGCTTTTTAATTATAGAGAGTTTGATTTGAAAGATGTTTTAAAAGAGCATAGAACTTACCACACTAGAGGAATTGCTTCCATAGAAGGGATTAAGCATTTAGAAGAAAATATAAAATCATGATGAGAATAATTATTTTAATGTTTTTTGTTATTCCGCTTTTTGGTCAACAACAATTATCAGTACAACAGGCAGTAGAATTAGGCTTACAAAATAACAATGCAGTTAAAAATGCAAAGTTAGATGTGAAATACGCTAAGAAACAAGTTTTAGAAACAATAGCTATTGGGCTTCCTAAAATAAATGGAGAAGTTAATTGGCAGCATTTTTTAGAAATACCTACAACTCTAGTTCCTAGTGCTATGTTCAACCCCAATGCATCCGATGACGAATTTGCAGAGTTACAATTCGGAACTAGCCATAACGCTACTTCAACTTTGTCTGGTTCTCAATTAATTTTTGATGGTAGTTATATTGTTGGCTTAAGAGCTTCTTCAATCTTCAAACAATTATCTATTAAGTCTTTAGAGTTGACCAAACAGCAAGTACAAGATAGTATAGCGGCAATGTATTATAACGTATTGGTAGCCCAAGACAGAAATGAATTTTTAAAATTAATTTATGAAATTCATGTTGATATTCTAGACGAAATAAATGCCAAGTATGAGCAAGGGATGGTAGAAGATATTGATGTTGACAGAATGTCAATCACTCTTTCAAATATGAAAACGCAATATGAGAACATGAATAGGGTAACAGAAATGTCTCATGCAATGTTAAAGTTATTAATTGGTGTTTCCATAGATGAAAAATTATTATTGACAGATAGTTTGTCGGGGCTTTTAAAAGCAAGCAAAAGTGTTTTAATACAAGAACCCGTTATTGAAAATAGAATTGAATATCAATTAGCTCAAACACAAGTTAAAGTAAATAAACTGGATGTAAAAAGATATCAATCTGTTTATTTACCAAGTATTGTAGCCTTCGGATCTTATAGTAAAAATGCTATGCGAAATGAATTTAACTTTACTGAAGATGGTAAATGGTATCCTTCTCAATTAGTTGGAATAAAAGCAACAATGAATATTTTTGACGGATTTTCCACCAGAACTAGAGTGCAAAAAGCAAAAATAAAGCTCGAGCAATCTAAAAACGATTTTCAACTGATGGAACAGTCGCTTAAATTAGAGCATATTGCAGCTCAATCTTCTTTTCTAACGGCAATTAGTAATCAAGAAATTCGTCAAAATAATTTAGACTTAAGTAAAAAGATTTACAGCAAAACAATGGTAAAATATAGAGAAGGACTAGTAAGTAGCATGGAATTGTCTCAGGCAGGTGCTGACTATATGAATGCGTTTTCTCAAAATTCTCAAGCTATTTATAGCTTATTAAAAGCAAAAACAAATTATCAACGAACAATAGGAAATTAAGATGAAATTATTAAAAATCAGTTTATTATCATTAATTATCATTTTTGCCGCTTGTGGTGAAAAAGAAAGTGATCTTGATAAAAAGAAAACAGAGCTTAAATCTTTGAAAGAACAGTTTTCACAATTGAGTTCAAAAATCGAAATTTTACAAGAAGAACTAGCTTCGTTAGATACCACTTCCGATGGAGGTGTTCCTGTTAGTATCTATGAAGTAGAGCTTAGCACCTTTTTACATTATATAGAGCAGCCAGGAATAGTTTCCTCTAAAGAAAATGTAATGGTAAGTGCTGAAATGCCTGGCGTAGTAAAACAAATATTAGTTAAAGAAGGATCTTGGGTTGCCAAAGGCCAAGCAATTTTACAACTAGATGCATCTGTACTATCTAGTCAAGTGGAAGAATTAAAAGCTTCTGTTGAATTATTAAAAACAACTTTTGACAGACAAACAAACCTATGGAATCAAGGAATCGGTTCAGAAATACAATACCTTCAGTCCAAGAATCAATATTTCTCTATACAAAATAAGCTAGAAGCTGCACAAGCGCAACTAGATAAACTAGAGATTACTGCTCCAATAAATGGAAGGTTAGATGAAATATTTCTTAACGCAGGCGAATATGCAAATCCTGGAATGCCAATTTTAAGGCTAGTAAATTCTAAAAAATTACAAGTTGAAGCGGACGTTGCTGAGAGGCATGCCAATAAAATAAATGACAAGGATACTGTCAGTATAAGTTTTAATTCTTTAGGAATAGAACAAAAAGCACCTATATCTTTTATAGGTCAAGTTATAAATTCTGAAAACCGAACTTTTAAGTTAAAGATTGACATTCAAAACAAAGATGGGTACGTAAAACCTAACGCAGTTGCTTCCTTAAAAATTCAAGATTTTTATGCTGACAATGCTGTAAAGCTACCTTCTAAAGTGATTAAAAAAGATATGAGAGGAAACTTTGTTTTTGTAGTAAATGGTGTCAGCGCACAGAAAAAGTACATCGAAACCGGACTGTCACACAACCAATATACTCATGTTCTTTCAGGAATTGACAAAGGAGATAAGGTAATCATTAACGGATTTAATGGAGTGTCCAACGGAAGCAAAATTGATATAAAGTAAAACCCATATGGCTAATCGAAGTTTTAAATTAACAAACTTGTCTTTGAAAAATAAGACAACTATATTTATTTTAACTTTTCTTCTTACAATTTTTGGACTAGTTTCTTACAAGTCCATGCCTAAGTCTTTGTATCCTGATATTGTCATGCCGACAATTATGGTTCAAACTGTATACCCTGGAAATTCTCCAGCAGATATTGAAAATTTAATTACAAGACCAATTGAAAAAGAGTTAAAATCGATTAAAGGAATCAAAAAACTTACTTCTTCTTCTTTACAAGATAATTCTTCTATAATTGTCGAATTTAACACAGATATAGAGCTAAAAACTGCCTTACAAGATGTAAAAGACGGAGTAGATAAGGCAAAAGGAGATTTACCTTCAGATTTAGATTTAGATCCTATAGTAATGGATATAGATTTTTCTGAATTCCCAATTCTTAATATCAATCTATCTGGTGATTTTAGTTTAGATGAACTTAAAGTATACGCCGAATACCTTCAGGATGAAATAGAAACATTTGGAGAAATTTCTAAAGTAGAAATTACTGGATTATTAAATAAAGAAGTTTTAATTGAAGCCGATCTGCATTTGATGGAAAGTAGTAAGATTAGCTTTCGAGATATTGAAGACGCTGTCCGATTTGAAAATATATCTATTGCTGCTGGTGATGTTTTGATAAGCGATTTGAGAAGAACAGTCCGAACTAGTGCAGAATTTAAATCTGCTAAAGAGATTGGCAACATCATTGTTAAGCACGAAAATGGAAACATAGTTTACCTAAAAGATATTGCTAAGGTTACTAACGGCTACGAAGAAAGAGAAAGCTTTGCTAGGCTAGATTCTGACCCTGTAGTGTCGTTGAATGTAGTAAAGAAAGCAGGTCAAAATTTATTAGTCGCTACTGATAAAATAATGGCTCTTCTTGCTCAATCAAAATCATCTAATCAGATACCAAAAAACTTAAATATTTCTATTACAAACGATCAGTCGGAGCAGACTAGAGATCAGTTAAGTAACTTAGAAAACAGTATTATTTTCGGAGTTATATTAGTTGTTCTTACATTGTTATTCTTCTTAGGGCTCCGAAACGCTTTATTTGTTGGACTAGCGATTCCACTGTCTATGTTTATCAGTTTTGTTGTTTTTGGTGGTATGGGTACCACAATGAATATGGTAGTTTTATTTGCATTAATTCTAGCTTTAGGAATGCTCGTAGATAACGCTATTGTTGTTATTGAAAATATTGACAGACTATTTAATAAAGAAGGATTATCTAGAATGGAAGCAGCAAAAAAAGGAGTTGGAGAAATAGCTATCCCTATTATATCTTCTACTGCAACTACATTAGCAGCTTTTTTTCCTTTACTTTTTTGGGATGACTTAATGGGCGAGTTTATGGGTTATATTCCAATGACTCTTATCATTGTTTTGGGTTCGTCTTTATTTGTAGCCCTTGTTATTAATCCAGTTTTTGCAGCTACATTTATACAAAAGGAAACAAGATTAAAACCACAAAAAAAGAAAATTCAGAAAACAGCTATTGTTTTAGCAGTATTATCTGTTTTCTTGTATATAATTGGAAGTAAGCTTTTAGGATCTTTGGCACTGGTTTTTAGTTTACTTTCTTTAGTTAATGGGTTTTATTTTACCCCTTGGTCTTATTGGTTTCAAGATGTATTATTAGTTCGATTAGAGAAAAAGTATTCTTCTATTTTAAACTGGGCTTTTAACGGAAGACAACCAATTAAACTATTAGCAGGTACATTTGGATTACTTATTTTTTCAATTGTATTTTTTGCATTAATGAAGCCAAATGTTGAGTTTTTCCCTGTTAATGAACCAAAATACATTAACGTATTTTTGGAGCTTCCTACTGGAACCGATGTAAATTATACCGATTCAGTTTCTAAATTAGTAGAGAAAAAAATAGAAAATATTTTAGAGCCTTATCAATCGGCCGTATCTTCAGTATTAACAAATGTAGGTTCCGGTACTGCTGATCCCAATGAAATGGGAGGAAGCATGGGGATTACTCCTAATAAAGCTAGGATTACAATAAATTTTCTAGAGTATCGCTTCAGAAACGGAGTTGTAACAGGTGACGTAATGAAAGAATTGTCTGCTAACCTTTCAGGCATGCCAGGAGTAGAAGTTACTGTTGATAAAAATAGAGATGGACCTCCAATGGGTAGGCCAATAAATATTGAAATTTCAGGGGAAGATTTTGATCAACTACTTGCTATTTCTGAAGAGGTTCAGAATATTATCGATAATGAAAAAATTGATGGAATAGAAGGGCTAAAAGTAGACTTAGAGCTAAATAAAGCTGAGTTACTGGTAAATATTGATAGAGATATGACCAGAAGAATGGGAGTCTCTACATCTCAAGTGGGCGCTACTATTCGTACAGCATTATTCGGAAAAGAGCTTTCTAAATTTAAAGACGGAGAAGATGAATATCCTATTGTACTTCGACTTGCAGATAAATACAGATACAACGTATCTTCTCTTATGAATCAGAGAATTACTTTTAGAAGCCAATCAAGCGGAAAAATAATGCAAATTCCTGTTTCTGCAGTAGCAGATTATAGCTATAATAACACTTATGGTTCGGTAAACAGAAAAGATTTAAAACGACAAGTGACTATTTACTCTAATGTTGTTGAAGGATATAATGAGTCAATAATAAATAGTCAAATTAAAAAAGTTTTAGAAAATTATAATTTACCCGCAGGATATAATTTACAATTTACAGGCAAACAGCAAGAACAAGAACAATCTCAGGCATTTTTGTCAAAAGCATTAATGATTGCAATAGCTTTAATTACTATTATTTTAGTATCCCAGTTTAACTCTGTGTTCAAGCCAATTATAATTATAATGACAGTTTTGTTTAGCACTATTGGAGTCTTTTTAGGCTTAGCAATATTCAATATGGACTTTGTTATAATTATGACTGGTATTGGTATTGTTTCTTTAGCTGGTATAGTTGTAAACAATGCTATTGTTTTAATCGACTATATCGATTTATTAAAGTCGAGAAAACGCATCGAATTAGGACTAGAAGAAAACGTGACACTCGATAGAAAAGATGCTATAGAATGTATTAAAAAAGGTGGTGAGAAAAGATTGCGACCAGTACTATTAACTGCTATTACTACTGTATTAGGTCTTTTTCCTTTAGCTACAGGAATGAATATTAATTTTTCAAAGCTTTTAACTGAACTTAATCCCGAAATATTTTTTGGTGGGGATAATGCATTATTTTGGGGTCCAATGGCGTGGACAGTTATTTTTGGATTAACCTTCGCTACTTTTCTTACATTAGTTATTGTTCCTGTCATGTATCTATTGTCCGATAAGTTGAGTAATAAATTAAAGTTTTAATAACTATTGAAATACCTGTATTAATTTAATGATAGCATTTTGTTATATTTGTACTGCTATATCGAAACAAGCTCATAATGGGTAAAAACAACCATTTACTAAGTAAAATTGATCTTCCACAAGATCTAAAAAAATTAAAAAAATCTCAATTACCACAAGTGTGCGATGAATTGAGGCAGTTTATTGTAGAAATAGTTTCTCAAAAGGGAGGTCATTTCGGCGCTAGTCTTGGTGTTGTAGAACTCAGCGTAGCTTTACATTACGTTTATAATACTCCTTACGACCAATTGGTCTGGGATGTTGGCCATCAAGCTTACGGGCACAAAATCCTTACCGGTAGAAAAGATGTTTTTCATACTAACAGAATTTATAATGGAATAAGTGGTTTTCCTAAAAGAACTGAAAGTGAATACGATACCTTTGGAGTAGGACATTCCTCAACCTCTATTTCTGGAGCATTAGGAATGGCTGTCGCATCCAAATATAAAGGGGAAACAGAAAAGCAACATATCGCTGTTATAGGAGATGGTGCAATGACTGCAGGTTTAGCCTTTGAAGGACTTAATCACGCCGGAATTGAAAACTCTAACATACTTGTCATTTTAAATGATAATTGTATGTCAATTGACCCTAATGTAGGGGCATTAAAAGAATATTTGACTGATATTGCAACTTCACATACTTACAATAAAGTAAAGGATGAGGTTTGGAATTTATTAGGTAAAGTCAGTAAGTTTGGGCCAAACGCTCAATCTATTGCTGCTAAAATAGAAAATGCTGTAAAGTCTGCATTACTAAAACAAAGCAATTATTTTGAGTCTTTGAACTTTAGATATTTTGGTCCGGTTGACGGCCACGATGTAAAACATCTTGCTAGTGTGTTAAACGATTTGAAAGATATTCCTGGCCCTAAAATTCTTCATTGTATTACAAAGAAAGGAAAAGGCTATGAACCTGCTGAAAAAGGAAGCCCAACGAAGTGGCATGCTCCAGGCTTATTCGATAAATCGACTGGCGAAACAATCCAGTCCGATTCTACTCCAAAGCCTCCTAAATACCAAGATGTTTTCGGGAAAACAATTATCGAACTTGCCAAAGAAAACGATAAAATAATGGGCATTACTCCAGCAATGCCAACGGGTTGTTCTTTAGGGATGATGATGCAAGAAATGCCAGAAAGAGCGTTTGATGTAGGTATTGCAGAACAACATGCTGTAACTTTCTCTGCAGGTCTTGCTACTCAAGGGTTAGTGCCATTTTGTAATATTTATTCTTCGTTTATGCAAAGAGCATACGATCAGGTTATTCATGATGTAGCTATTCAGAATTTAAATGTTGTTTTTTGCTTGGATAGAGGCGGATTAGTAGGAGCAGACGGACCCACCCATCACGGAGTATATGATTTAGCTTTTTTTAGGTTTATACCAAATATGATTGTTTCTGCTCCTATGGATGAAAAGGAACTAAGAAACCTAATGTACACAGCTCAATTACCAGATAAAGGGCCTTTTTCTATTCGATACCCTAGAGGAAATGGTTGTTTTATAGATTGGAAATCGCCTTTACAAGAAATTGAAATTGGTACTGGTAGAACCATTAAAGAAGGTCAGGATGTAGCTGTACTAACTATTGGCCACCCTGGTAACTTTGCGGTCGATGCAGCTAGCGAACTCGAAAAAGATGGGTATAATGTAGGGATTTACGACATGCGATTTGTAAAACCTTTAGACAATAATTTATTAGACAAAGTATTTAATAATTACGATAAAGTAATTACGGTAGAAGATGGCTGTATTCAAGGAGGGTTCGGTTCGGCTGTATTGGAATATATGGTTGATAATAACCATAGTGCTCAAGTTATTCGTTTAGGGGTGCCAGATAAGTATATAGAGCATGGTACTCAAGCCGAACTTTGGAGAGAATGCAACTACGATAAGCAAGCAATTATAGACACCGTACATAAAATAGTAGGAGTCAAAAAAGTAGCTACTTCAGCATAAAAAAAAGCTTTCAATTTGAAGGCTTTTTTATTGAAGGCTTTTTTGTTATTCTTCATCTTTAACTATTCTTTTATTTTTTGTTAGAAGATAATAAACTCCACTTATTGTATAAGCTAGTATTAATGACTGCCATAAATATTTCATAAATTCTGATTTATATAAAACTTCATTAGAGCTAAAGTGGACTAAATACATTTGTCCAACAATTAAGAAATAAGAAATACATAAACCTAAATTGATAATTAGCATTGGTCTATTTATTTTAACAGGTGTAAATTCTTTTCTCCGAGCTAACTCTATTTTTCGAGTAAAAGCAAGAAGAAAAGCAAGACCACCTCCTTGAATCAATGAAAACAATGCCTTAGTTAAAACTTCATTTTTACACATAAAACTCTTAGTTTCAAAATCAAGTAAACTAATTGTACCCGCGAAAAATATCATAGAACAAGCTAAGCCATGAAGTATGATGTACTTGAACATTTTTCTTTGTCTCATAGGTTTGTTTTTTTATTGGATACAGCCACTTGAGCTACCCCATCCTGTTTCTCCTCCTTTTATTAAAGAAGCTGTTACCGCACTGTAAACAGTAGCAGGGATAACCCCTAATGGCCCAACTATTGGCACAAAAATTCCGGCAACAGCCCAACCTACCATTCCTAAACCTGCACCAAGACCATCAGCCCTTATTATTTCTTTGTGTGACCCAGAAACAGCTCCTGGAACAATATCAATATTATTATCGCTTAAGAACTGGTCTCCATTACCAAGCCCTCCTAATTCTTCTGGCAACCAAAATTGTGAAGAGTAACGTATTGTTTCTAAAATTCCAAGCAATACATGTCTGTCATCTCCATCAACATTTGATTTTATAAGATAGTTGGTTTAATTCTCTGTCAAATACGTCATAATGACTTAACTCATCTACCAAACGGTTTAACTCATGAAAGTAAATTACATTTGAAATTGATAAATAGGTTGAAATGGTTTGAAAATCTTCCATACTCGATTTGCTGCATAATTTATCAAAAATATCTTCTTTTTGTTGAATAGTGAGTTCTAAATCTAATTTTAATAACACTTCTTTTACTGATAATTCTTGATTTTCATAATGAAGGGCAATTGCTTCTTCTAAATATTGATTGTGTAATTTTCCTAATTCTGCAGCTCTAAAACCTGTAATAGTATTTTCAGGTTTCTCACAACTAGATAAAGTAACTGCTATTCCTACTAAGGCAAGGAATAAACTTCCGTAAATAAAATTTTTCATGATTTTATAAGTTTAGTTAATTAAATTTATACAAATTAGTATAATTTAGTTAGCACGAACAACCGCATATATGCGGTTGTGGGTATGATAAAATAGTGTTCTTTTTATTTTAAATGAATAGTCATGAAAAAACCATTTATAGAAATAGGCTTAACCCTAAAGAACATACGCTTATTAGCTGGATATAAAAGTTATGCTGATTTTGCTTGGGATAACCAATTAGACAAAACTCAATATTGGCGCATGGAAAACGGTACTAACTTTACTTTAGCATCTTTAAATAAAGTGTTACAAATACATCAATTATCTTTTGTAGAATTTTTTGAAATGGCAGAGAAAGGCAAAGCTATTTCAACTCAAAAGTTTCCATAAATTTAGTAGTATAATCTCCTTTTCTAAATGCTTCATCTTTCATTAATTGTTGATGAAACGGAATAGTTGTGTTAATTCCTTCAATAACAAACTCTTGCAGTGCTCTTTCCATTTTTGCTATAGCCTCTTCTCTTGTTTGAGCAACTGTAATTAGTTTGGCAATCATAGAGTCGTAGTTGGGAGGTATAACATAATTAGTATATACGTGGGTATCTATACGAACGCCATGCCCTCCTGGCGCATGAAAATTGGTTATCATTCCTGGGCATGGTCTGAAATTGTTGTGAGGATCTTCTGCATTTATTCTACATTCTATTGCATGCATTTGAGGGTAATAATTTTTACCTGAAATAGGGATGCCATAAGCTACTTTAATTTGCTCACAAATAAGATCATAATCTACAACTTCTTCAGTAATCGGATGCTCCACCTGAATACGTGTATTCATTTCCATGAAATAAAAATCACGGTGTTTGTCTACTAAAAATTCTACTGTTCCAGCTCCTTCATATTTCACAGATTCTGCTGCTAATATTGCAGCTTTACCCATACGCTCTCTAAGATCGTCTGTCATAAAGGGAGATGGAGTTTCTTCAGTTAATTTTTGATGCCTTCTTTGAATCGAGCAATCTCTTTCTGAAAGGTGACAAGCTTTACCTGTAGAGTCGCCAATAATTTGGATTTCTATATGCCTTGGGTTTTCAATAAACTTTTCCATATACATAGCATCGTTTCCGAAAGCTGCCGCGGACTCTTGTCTTGCCGAGTCCCATGCCTCTTCAAGTTCAGAAGCTTTCCAAACTAGTCGCATACCTCTTCCACCACCACCAGCAGATGCTTTAAGCATAACGGGATATCCTATTTCTAAGGCTATTTTTTTACAATCTTCAAATGTTTCTATTATTCCTTTAGAACCAGGAATTGTTGGTACTCCTGCCTTTTTCATTGTTTCTTTTGCAGAAGCTTTATCTCCCATAGAATCAATCATTTCTGGAGAAGCACCAATAAATTTTATATTATTTTCTGAGCAAATTTTTGAGAAATTGGCATTTTCAGACAAAAAGCCATAACCAGGATGAATAGCATCAGCATTGGTGATTTCTGCGGCTGCAATAATATTAGGGATTTTAAGATATGAATCAGAGCTTGATCCAGGTCCTACGCAAACTGCTTCGTCTGCAAACCTAACATGAAGGCTGTCTTTATCG
This sequence comes from Cryomorphaceae bacterium, assembly GCA_042091225.1. Lineage (GTDB taxonomy): Bacteria > Bacteroidota > Bacteroidia > Flavobacteriales > UBA7312 > JABAYQ01. Next base: position 40,040 of record JBELHW010000005.1, read on the forward strand.
GCTGTAGAATATACTGCAACCGTTTTAATATTCATTTCTTTACAAGTACGAATAATACGTAATGCAATTTCGCCTCTGTTGGCAATTAATATTTTTTTAAACATAAACTTATGTTTTTAAGAGGGGTCAACTAAAAATAATGGCTGGTCATATTCTACCGGAGAAGAATCTTCCACTAAAACTTTGACTATTTTTCCAGAAACTTCGGACTCAATTTCATTAAATAATTTCATTGCTTCAACAACACAGGTTACATCGCCAGGCTTTATAATATCGCCTATATTTACAAAAGTATCTTTGTCTGGAGCTGGTTTTCTGTAGAATGTACCAATCATAGGAGATTTAATTACAATCAAATGATCCTCATCATCTTTATTAGGAGTTTCTTTAGAAAGTTCTGCGTTTGGACTTTGTGCAGCTGGCTGAATAACTTCTGTTACTATAGGAGCCATTCCTTGTTGCACAGGAATTTGTTGAATAATCTGTGTAGGTTCTTCAATAACTTTTCCTCTTTTTACAGCAGGTGACTTTATAGAGATCTTAATATTATCGACCTCTAATTCTACTTCAGTAGCTCCAGATTTGGCTACAAATTTGATTAATTCTTGAATTTCTTTTAAATCCATTTTGTTTGTTTTTAATTTATTCAAATATAAAATTTATTTAGAATCGTATGCCCATTTTAAATAGATAGAGCCCCAAGTGAATCCTCCACCAAAAGCTGCTAAGATAATATTATCGCCTTTGTTTAGTTGGTTTTCCCATTCCCATAGACATAACGGAATAGTTCCGTTTGTGGTATTACCATATTTAGAAATGTTAAGCATTACTTTATCTGTTCCGACTCCCATTCGATTAGCAGTTGCATCTATTATCCTTTTATTGGCTTGATGAGGTACTAACCATGCAATATCGTCTCCACTAAGGTTATTCTTTTTCATTATTTCTTCAGAAACGTCTGCCATTCCTTTAACTGCAAATTTAAAAACAGTTTGTCCTTCTTGATGAATGTAATGTTGTTTTGCATCAATAGTTTTATAGGAAGCAGGGTTTACAGATCCACCGCCATCCATTTTCAGATAATGTCTTCCTTCGCCATTACTTTTTAAAATAGAATCCTGCACTCCTAATCCTTCTGTGTTTGGCTCTAAAAGAACAGCTCCGGCACCATCTCCGAAGATGATACATGTTTGTCTATCTTCATAATCTACTATGGAGGACATTTTATCAGCACCTACAACAACTATTTTATTATATGCTCCTGTTTCAATATATTTAGAAGCAGTAGCAACAGAGAATAAAAATCCAGAGCAGGCAGCCATTAAATCAAATCCAAATGCATTTTTAGCTCCAATTTTATCTGCAATTATACAAGCAGTAGAAGGAAACAACATATCAGGAGTAGCAGTAGCACAAATAATTAAATCTATTTCTTCAGCACTGATTCCTCTTTTTTCTAATAATAGATTTATTGCATTTGCTCCAAGATCAGAAGATCCAAGACCTTCCCCTTTTAATATTCTTCTTTCTTTAATTCCTGTTCTGGAGGTTATCCATTCATCATTTGTGTCAACCATTTTTTCTAACTCTTTATTCGTTAGAACATAGTCTGGCACCCACCCGCTGACAGCTGTAATTGCTGCTGTAGTTTTAGTCATTATTAAATGTATTTAATATTTTATTTGTTAAATCTGCTTCTATTACATCCGCAGTTAAGACAATCATGTTTTTGATAGCTATTTCATTGGAAATACCATGCCCGATAACTACAGTCTTGTTTAGTCCTAGAATTGGAGTACCTCCATAGTTTTCATAATTAAAGCGATTAAAATAATCGTCTTCTATCTTTCTTTTTTTCATTAATTCGTAAACGGCTTCGGCTTGTTTAAGAACAACATTTCCTGTAAATCCGTCGCATACGATTACGTCACTATACTCACTAAATATATGCCTGCTTTCTATATTACCAATAAAATTAAACTCATTACTATCTTTCATAAGTTCGTGAGCAGCAACAGATAACATGTTTCCTTTTGTTTCTTCTTCGCCAATATTTAGAAGACCGACTTTAGGTTTTTTAATTCCACAAACATGTTCTGCAAATAAAGAACCTAGAATTCCAAATTGGTATAATACATCTGCTTTGCAATCTGCATTAGCACCAACATCTAAAATCACATTGACTCCGCCGTCCTCCTTTGGTAATACAGAAGAGATACATGGCCTTAGAACGCCAGCAATTGGCTTTACAGACATATATCCGCCAACAAACATTGCTCCAGTATTTCCAGCACTAGCAAATCCGTCTATTTTATTTTTTTTCAATAATTGAAAACCAACACTTATGCTCGATTGAGGCTTTTTTAAAAGTGCTTTGGTAGGATGATCGCCCATTTCGATTACTTCAGGGGCATGGATTATTTCAAAAGAAGTAGCATCTACGTTCTTTATTTTTAATTCTTTTTCAATGATATTTTTATCACCAATCAGTAAAAGCTCTACATTTTGGCTTAAGTCTTTAGCCGCAAGTATACTGCCTTCTATAGTCTTGAGAGGAGCAAAGTCTCCGCCCATTATATCGATTCCTATTCGGATTTTGTCCATTAAAAAAAATGTAGATTTAGTTCTAATTAAAACTGGCTAAATCTACAAAAAAACTTATATAATTTTAAGAAGAGATTAAATTAAAAAATAAATAGTAACCTCTCATACTTAATAAATTTACTTTTCCATTACAACTTTTCCTTTATAATAAAGGACGTTTTCAACCCAATGAGCTCTATGTGTTAAATGAGCTTCCCCAGTAGTTGGACAATCAGTTAGCTGTTGTGATGAAGCTTTATAGTGTGTTCTTCTTTTGTCTCTTCTCGTTTTAGAGATTTTTCGTTTAGGATGTGCCATAGTTTCTAATTATTTTTTGGTCTTTATTTTTTTTAAATCAGCCCATCTAGGATCGATTATATTTTCTTCTTCTTGAGTTTGAAAACCCAATTCTTCAATTTTATTTATCATTTCTTGATTACAATTTTCAATTTCAGAATGTGCTCTTTTTGTCGGTAAAGACAATAAAACAAATTCGTGAAAATAATTTTCAAGCCAAACGGTATGTTCGTTAGTTGATAAAATTAAAAGTTCTTCATTGTCGTTTTGGTCGATATTATCTGAAAAACGAACAATTAAGTCAAATTCTTGATTAATTTTTTGCAAAAATTGATCTGTACATCTATCGCATGTTAATTCTAATTGACCATCCAGTTCAAAATTAAGAACTAACATAGTTGCTTTTTTTTCTAGACGAACAGTTATGGAAATATCCAACTTGTTCAATTCTTCCAAATCATAATCTTCAAAGAACGAATCCTCAATTTTAAATTCGAAACAATGACTACCAAGTTTTAAGCCAGAAAAAGGAATTGTAAATTCTTTCTTTTCCATCATTGTTCTTAATGTTTTAAAAAAAGGATTGCAAATGTAATAATATTTAATTAATAATGCACTTAGTTGTCAGATTTTGATTTTGATACGCTCATAGACTTCAATACATTAGAGTTTAAATGTTCATATTCCTTTCTTTTTTTACTTATGTCGCAGGCTAAATAAATTGCCTCTCTAAAAGAGGATTCGTCGCCAATATTTTTACCTGCAATGTCGTAAGCCGTGCCATGATCTGGAGAGGTGCGAACAAAGGATAGTCCCGCGCTATAGTTTACTCCTTTACCAAAAGAGATAGTCTTAAACGGGATAAGTCCCTGGTCATGATACATTGCTAAAACTGCATCGAATTTATTCATTTGAGGAGATCCAAAAAAACTATCTGCAGGGTAAGGTCCGAAAGCTAAGATGTTATTTTGTTTGGCTTTTTCAATGGTTGGTTCTATTATGTTATTTTCTTCTTTTCCTAACACGCCATCGTCACCTGCATGAGGATTAAGTCCAAGTACGGCAATTTTAGGCTTACGAATTCCAAAATCTTGTTTCAAGCTTTCTTGTAATAATTTTAATTTTTGAAGGATAGAATTTTGATTAATATTTTGAGCAACATTTTCTAAGGGAATATGACTCGTAACGACTCCAACTTTTAGGTTTTCGCTTGTCATTAACATTAAGGCGGTCTCCTTTTTTTTACTTGCTAAGTATTCGGTATGGCCTGGAAATTTAAAGCTATCAGACTGGATATTTTTTTTATTTATAGGTGCTGTAACAAGAGCATCGATGGTATTATCCACTAATTCATTTGTAGCTTTTTCTAAAGATAGAAATGCATACTTTCCGCCTTCCTTGTTATTCTCTCCAATCTTGAGTTCTACTTTTTCACTCCAAGATTCAAAAACATTTATTTTTCTAGACTTGACTTCTTTCATTTCTTTAATAGAAACAAAGGAGAGATTTTCAAGCTTTAATATTTTTTTATATTGATTGATTAGATAAGAGTTTCCGAATAAGATAGGGGTACAGATATCTAACATTCGTCTGTCTTTAAAAGTCTTTAAAATTACTTCGAGACCGATTCCGTTTATATCTCCTAATGAGATTCCTATTTTAAGATTTTTCTTCAAAACTTATTTTGATTTATTTTTAAGAAAGTCAAATAAAATTCTGACTCCAACTCCAGATCCGCCAATTCCTCTATAATTGAAAGGTGCTAAACTAAAGGCAGGACCCGCAATATCTAAATGAGTGTATGGATAGTCTGTAAAATGTTCTAGAAATTTACCAGCTGTAATGGCCCCTGCTTCTGGTCCACCAAGATTTTTTAGGTCTGCTATAGTAGATTTTAAATCGTTTTTGTATTCGTTCCAAAAGGGAAATTCTGCAATTCTTTCATGAACTTCATTCCCGCTCTTTTTTAGTTCTTTCATAGTATTTTCATCGTTACCCATTGCTACGATACCTTGTTTGCCAATAGCTCTTGCGGCAGCTCCTGTTAGAGTAGCTAAATCAATAACTAACTCAGGATCGTATTTTTTAGCATAGCTAAGAGCATCGGCTAAAATTAGTCTTCCTTCTGCATCTGTATTTAAAACTTCTACGCTAGTGCCATCGTACATGGTAATTACATCCCCTGGAGCATATGCGTTTCCTGAAGGACGATTGTCCGTAGCAGGTACTAATGCAATTACATGAAGATCAAAATTAGCTTTAGCTAGAGCATACATTGCTCCTACTACTGCAGCTGAACCTCCCATATCACACTTCATCATATCCATCGAGTTTGCTGTTGGTTTAAGACTTAGCCCTCCAGTATCATAAACAATCCCCTTACCAACTAAAATAATTGGTTTTTTATTTTTAGCTCCTTTAGTTTTCCATTCCATAATAGTAAAAGTAGGAGGGTCGATACTTCCTTTATTTACAGCTAATAAACCTCCCATTTTAAGAGATTCAATTTTGTTTTTGTGTAAAACATCAATTTTTAAGCCAACTTGTTTGGCCATTTTCTCCATGTCTTTACTATATTGTAAAGCCGTCAGATACGATAGAGGTTCATTAACTAAATCTCTTGCCATAAAAGTTCCTTCAATCATTGCTTGGAGTTCTTTTACTTCGTCCTTATTATCGCTAATCAAATTGATTTTTTTAAGACTATTGCTTTTATCTTCTGTGAAATATTTTAAAAACTGATAATTACTAAGTGCTAAGCCTTCTGAAAAGTAGAAAGCTAAATTTTTAGACTTAGACAAATCTAATACGTCAATTTCTTTAAGCTTTGACGCTATAATTTTACCATGAAAGCTATTTGCGCTCAATCTTATTTTTTCATTATTTTTCTCTAAATGCTCAACAAAAATATACTGATTTAGCCTGTTGATAGAGGTGCTTTTTATCTTATTTTTTATCTCTTTTAAAACAAATTTCTTTTCGTCTTTTGAAAAAGAAAAAGCGTCTAATTCTTCTATTTCATTTATAAGTAAAACAACAGAATTTTTGTTGTTTATTTTAGAGCTGTAGTAAATTGTAGAGTCCATTAATAATGTCGTATTTTTGTACCTGCAAATTTAAGTTATTTTTAGATGAAAACGGATACATTATTACAACGAGCATCACAATTCGAATTTTTAAGTGCTGAAGATGGGCAATTTCTTTTTGAAAATGCTTCTACGTCCGAACTAATGCATGTTGCTAATGAGCTAAGAAAGAAACAGAAACCTGATGGTTTAGTAAGTTGGCAAATAGATAGGAATGTTAATACAACTAACGCTTGCATAGCTAATTGTAAATTTTGCAACTTTTTTAGGCCGCCTGGTCATGAAGAGGTTTACGTAACAACGATAGATCAATACAAACCTAAAATTGAAGAAACAATAAAGTATGGCGGCGATCAATTGTTGTTACAAGGAGGCCATCATCCTGACTTAGGATTAGAATTTTATACCAACTTGTTTAAAGAGTTAAAGTCTTTATATCCACAAATTAGATTACACGCTTTAGGTCCGCCAGAAGTAGCACACATATGTAAATTAGAAAACAAATCTCATTTAGAGGTATTAGCTGCTTTAAAAGAAGCTGGTATGGACAGTCTTCCTGGAGCAGGAGCTGAAATTCTAAATGATAGAGTCAGAAGATTAATTTCAAGAGGAAAATGTACCGGTCAGGAATGGCTTGATGTAATGCGTGCTTGCCATCAACTAGATATTACTACATCCGCAACAATGATGTTTGGTCATATAGAAACGCTAGAAGAAAGGTTTGAACACTTAGTTTGGATAAGAGAAGTACAGTCCGAAAAACCAAAAGATTCAGAAGGATTTTTAGCCTTTATCCCTTGGCCTTTTATGGACGATGGCACTTTATTAAATAGAATAAGAGGAATTAAAAATAATGTTACTAGTGACGAATATATTCGCATGATTGCTATAAGTAGAATTATGCTGCCAAATGTTAAAAACATACAGGCTTCTTGGCTTACTGTTGGAAAAGAAACTGCTCAGTTGTGTTTACATGCTGGGGCCAATGACTTTGGTTCTATCATGATTGAAGAAAATGTTGTTTCCGCTGCTGGAGCTCCACATCGATTTACCTACAAAACAATTCAAGAAGCTATAATTGAAGCAGGCTTTACACCGCAACTTAGAAGGCAAGACTACACCTTCAGAGATGTCCCTCAAAATATTGAAGAACAAGTAATAGACTACTAATGTTTACAGGAATTATAGAACAAATCGGCGAGGTGGTTGCTTTAGTAAAAGAGCAAGACAACTTACATGTAAGTGTAAAAGCAAACTTCACCCATGAGTTAAAAATTGACCAAAGTATTGCTCATAACGGAATTTGCCTTACTGTAGTAGCCATTGAAAATGATGTCTATACGGTTACGGCAATTAAAGAAACTTTGGACAAAACCAATTTAGGGAGTCTAGAGATAGGATCAGAAATTAATCTAGAAAGATGTATGAAATTAGGAGATCGTCTGGACGGCCATATAGTTCAAGGGCATGTAGATCAAACGGCTATTTGCACTAAAATTGGACAGGAAAACGGATGGCATACTTTTACTTTTAACTACCAAGATTGCAGCCATTTTACAGTAGAAAAAGGATCTATTTGTGTAAACGGCGTTAGCTTGACCGTTGTTAATTCTAAAGAAAATAGCTTTTCGGTTGCTATAATTCCTTACACTTTTGATCATACTAACTTCCACGATTTTAAAGAAGGAGATTTAGTTAACTTAGAATTTGACATCATTGGCAAATACATAACAAAGATGAATCGATGAAAAAGTTTTTTAGAATACTCACTCTCTTAGAAGGAATTTCTAATGTGTTATTAATTTTGGTAGCTGTTCCTGTTAAATATTTATTAGACAATGATTTTTTAGTTAAATTATTAGGGATGCCTCATGGACTTTTGTTTGTTGCATATTGTATAATGGCTATTTTTCTATCTTTAAGTGGATTTTATAAATGGGATATCAAAACTTTAGCATTGGTCTTATTAGCATCCATTGTTCCATTCGGAACCTTTTGGGTTGATAAAAAGTATTTGAGGTAAATATTGACTTTTTAAAATGAAAAAAATTCTACTTTTTCCAGCTTTTTTAGCATTAATTTTCTCTTGTGAAAAAGATTGTAATCAAATTGTTTCTTCGGCTTGTAATGATGAAGTCCCTAACGAATTATGTCAAGCTGTTTTTAATAGATGGTTTTTTAATAATGAGTCCAATAGTTGTGAAGAAATAAGTTATTCCGGCTGTTCTGCAAAAGGATTTGAAACTTTAGAGGATTGCGAGCAATGTAAATGTGATGAAAAATAGTCTTTTATATTAAGCAAATTCTTTCTCAATCAGTATTTCTAATTCTTTACAGTTATCAACTTCAAAGTCTGGAGTGTGTTTTATAAAGTCGCCATGACCATAGCTTACTCCAATTGATTTCATTTTATGATTTTTAGCACCAATAATATCGTATTTAGTATCCCCAATCATTATTGTCTTAGAGATGTCTAAATTATATTTTTTGACGATATAATCAATAATTTCGGTTTTATCACTTCGACTATTATCTAGATTACAACCAACAATTTCTGTAAATAAAGAGTCCATTTTATGTCCTTCTAATATTTCCTTTGCGAAGACAGTTGGCTTAGAAGTAGCAACAAATAAATTATATCCTCTTTCTTTCAAATTAATAAGTAATTGCCCTACGTAAGGAAAGAGTTGATGTTGATGAATTCCTGTAGTTTGGTAATATTTTCTAAAATAGGCAACAGCCTTCATAGCATCTTCATAATTTAACGATAACTTGGATTGAAAAGAATCCATTATTGGTGGACCAATAAATTGATGCATTTCAGTTGTCGCTGGAATTTCTACTCCCATTTTCTGTGCAGCATGACGAATGGAGTTTAATATACCTTGTTGAGGTTCTATAATAGTACCATCTAAATCAAATAAGATATTTATAGACATGTTAATTAGTTTGAATATTCAAAATTAAATATTTATAGGCAAATATGGCTTCTTTTTAAAGTTATAACAAACTCTTTTTAAGCAAGTTATTTCGTTTGTTTTTAGATAGATTTTTATTGTAAAATTAGTTAAATTCGCAACAGATGAAGAACATTAGAAATTTTTGTATTATAGCCCACATTGACCATGGCAAAAGCACTCTAGCAGATCGCTTGTTAGAGTTTACTGGCGCAGTTACAGAGAGGGAGTCTCAAGATCAGTTGTTAGACAATATGGATCTTGAAAGAGAAAGAGGAATTACTATTAAAAGTCACGCCATCCAAATGGAGTATAATTTGAATGGCCAAGACTATGTTTTAAACTTAATTGACACCCCAGGGCATGTAGATTTTTCATACGAGGTATCCAGATCTATTGCTGCTTGCGAAGGAGCTTTATTAATTGTTGATGCTGCTCAAGGAATTCAGGCACAAACTATTTCAAATTTATATTTAGCACTAGAAAACGATTTAGAAATCATTCCTGTTTTGAATAAAATAGACTTGCCATCTGCAGATCCTGAAGTTGTAAAAGATCAAATTATTGATTTAATCGGATGTAAAAATGAAGAGATTATTCCTGCTTCTGCCAAAACAGGTTTAGGAATAGACGACATTTTACAAGCTATTATTGACAGGATACCATGCCCAGAAGGAGATATAGACGCCCCTTTACAAGCTATGATTTTTGATTCGGTTTATAATTCTTTTAGAGGAATTGAAGCTTATTTTAAAATTATAAATGGATCAATTAGAAAAGGAGATGAGGTTAAGTTTATGGCAACAGACAAAACTTATTTTACCGATGAAATAGGTGCCTTAAAGCTTACTCAAGAGCCTAAAAAAACGCTCTATGCTGGAGAGGTAGGATATATTATTTCTGGAATTAAAGACGCAAGAGAGGTAAAAGTCGGTGATACTCTTACAAAAGTAGAAAATCCTTCCTCAGAACCAATACAGGGCTTTGAAGATGTGAAGCCAATGGTTTTTGCCGGAATTTATCCTGTAGACACAGAAGATTACGAGGAGCTCAGAAATTCTATGGAGAAACTTCAATTAAATGATGCATCTCTTACATTTGAGCCAGAATCTTCGGCTGCATTAGGTTTTGGGTTTCGTTGTGGGTTTTTAGGAATGCTGCACATGGAAATTATACAGGAACGATTGGAGCGAGAGTTTGACATGACTGTAATTACCACTGTTCCAAACGTTTCTTATTATGCCCACACCACTAATCAAAAAGAAAAGCTTCTGATAAATAACCCCTCTGATTTACCAGATCCTTCCACTTTAGATTTTGTGGAAGAACCCTTTATTAGAGCTCAAATTATTACAAAGTCTGATTTTGTAGGACCAGTAATGTCGCTTTGTATTCAGAAAAGAGGAATCCTAAAAAATCAAGTTTATCTAACAACCGATAGGGTAGAGCTAACATTTGAAATGCCACTTGGGGAAATCGTTTTTGATTTTTACGATAAGCTAAAGAGTATCTCAAGAGGTTATGCCTCTTTTGATTATTTTCCTCTCGAATACAGACAGTCTAATTTGTCAAAATTAGATATTTTATTAAATGGTGATCAAGTTGACGCCCTATCTGCCCTTATTCATCGAGATAACGCTTATAGCTTAGGAAAAAAAATATGTCTTAAGCTTAAAGAACTTATCCCTAGACAACAGTTCGATATTGCTATACAGTCTGCAATTGGAGCAAAAATTATTTCTAGAGAAACCGTAAAAGCAGTTCGTAAAGACGTTACTGCAAAATGCTATGGAGGGGATATTTCTAGAAAAAGGAAACTTCTTGAGAAGCAAAAGAAAGGTAAAAAACGAATGAGACAAATTGGTAGTGTCGAAATTCCACAATCTGCTTTTATGGCAGTTTTAAAACTAGACGACTAATTTTTTATATTAGCTTAAACTAAACACTCAAAAAAACACTTCAAAATGGGAAGAGCATTTGAATTTAGAAAGGCCAGAAAAATGAAACGTTGGTCTGCAATGGCAAAAACTTTTACTCGCATTGGTAAAGATATTTCAATGGCAGTTAAAGAAAATGGCCCTAATCCGGACACCAACTCTAGGTTAAGAGCGGTTATGCAAAATGCAAAGTCTGCTAATATGCCTAAAGACAATGTAGAAAGAGCTATTAAAAAAGCAATGGGCTCCGATTCTGCAAATTATGTCGAAACTAACTTGGAAGGATATGCTTCACATGGAGTTGCTGTCTTTGTAGAATGTACTACTGATAATAATAACAGAACGGTTGCTAATGTTCGTTCCTACTTCAATAAATGTGAGGGAAGTTTAGGAACTAATGGTTCCCTGGAATTTATTTTTGATAGAAAAGCAGTCTTTACTTTTTCTAACGATAATTTAGAAATAGATATGGAAGAATTAGAAATGGAACTTATTGACGCCGGACTCGAAGAAATTGAGTCCGATGGACAATCAGTAACTGTAACCACCAACTTTCCTGATTTTAGTAATATGCAAAAGCAATTAGAAAGCATGGCTATCGATTTAGAAAGTTCTGAATTGCAAAGATTCCCAAATAACATCAAAACAGTTTCATTAGAAAATGCTAAAATGGTATTAAAACTCATAGATAAATTAGAGGAAGATGAAGATGTTCAAAATGTTTTCCATAATATGGAAATGACAGAAGAAATTTTATCTCATTTGGATGACTAATTCAACTTTACAGATTAAATAAAAAATGAAAAAGAAACTCGATTTATTAAATCAAAAAAAAGCAGAAGCTCTTTTAGGCGGTGGAGAAAAAAGAATTGAATCTCAACATGCAAAAGGAAAACTAACAGCTAGAGAGCGTATTCATTTTTTACTAGATGAAGGATCGTTCGAAGAAATGGGAATGCTTGTTACACACCGATCAACTAATTTTGGATTAGATAAACAAAAATTTTTAGGTGATGGAGTAGTAACCGGCTACGGAACCGTAAATGGAAGATTAGTTTATGTTTTTGCACAAGACTTTACTGTTTTAGGCGGTTCTTTAGCAGAATCTCACGCTCAAAAGATTTGTAAGCTTATGGATATGGCTCTCAAAAACGGAGCCCCTCTAATAGGATTGAATGATAGTGGCGGTGCCAGAATACAAGAAGGAGTCGTCTCATTGGGAGGTTATGCGGACATCTTTTATAAAAATACTATGGCTAGTGGAGTAATTCCACAATTATCGGCCATTATGGGACCTTGTGCAGGAGGTGCAGTTTATTCTCCAGCGTTAACCGATTTTATTATGATGGTTGAAAACACTTCATATATGTTCGTAACTGGACCCAATGTAGTTAAAACAGTTACTCATGAGGAAGTAACAGCCGAAGAATTAGGAGGAGCAATGACTCACGCTACTAAGTCTGGTGTGGCACATTTTACCTATCCTAACGAAATAGAATTGATAAATAATTTAAAAAAGTTATTGAGTTATTTACCTCAAAATTGCGAAGAAGAAGCTCCGTCTATTGAATATAAAACATCCGATGAACTTAGAGACGCTTTAAATGACGTCATTCCTCAAAACACCAGCCAGCCCTACGATATTAGAGAGGTTATAAATCAAGTTGTTGATAAAGATTCTTTACACGAAGTGCATAAAGATTTTGCTGAAAATATTGTTTGTGGTTTTGCTCGACTAGCAGGAAAGTCAATTGGAATTATTGCTAACCAACCTTCTTTTTTAGCTGGTGTTTTAGATAATCACGCTTCCAATAAAGGAGCTCGTTTTGTTCGTTTTTGTGACGCCTTCAATATTCCTCTACTTGTATTTGAAGATGTTCCAGGCTTCTTGCCAGGTACAGACCAAGAATGGAATGCAATTATAAATAACGGAGCTAAGTTACTTTATGCTTTTTGTGAAGCTACTGTGCCAAGAGTAACAGTTATCACTAGAAAAGCCTATGGAGGAGCCTATGATGTAATGAACTCGAAGCATATTGGTGCTGATTTAAATTATGCTTGGCCTTCTGCAGAGATCGCTGTAATGGGAGCTAAAGGAGCGGCAGAAATTATATTCAAAAAAGAAATTAAAGAAGCTGACGATCCACAAAAAAAATGGCAAGAGAAGGAGTCCGAATATGCTAATCTTTTCGCTAATCCATATAACGCAGCAGCAAGAGGTTTTGTAGATGAGGTTATAGAGCCAGCTCAAACAAGAAAAAAGTTAATAAAAGCTTTTGGTATGCTTTCTAATAAAGTAGATAAGTTGCCAAAAAAGAAACACGGAAATATTCCATTATAAAATGAATGTATTAGTATTAGGATCAGGAGGTAGAGAACATGCTTTGAGTTGGAAGATAGTTCAAAGTAGCATGTGCGAGAAAATATATATTGCTCCAGGAAATTCTGGAACAAAGTCTATAGGCGAAAACATCGACATTAAAGTAACAGACTTTGAAGCTATTAAAAATGTTGTATTGGAAAAATCTATAGATATGGTAGTTGTTGGACCTGAAGACCCTCTAGTTTTAGGGATTTATGATTTTTTTCAAGAACAACCTGAGCTAAAAGAAGTTTGTGTAATTGGTCCATCTAAAGAAGGAGCAAAATTAGAAGGAAGTAAAGAATTCTCAAAAATTTTCATGGAAAAGTATTCTATTCCAACAGCTAAATACCAAAGCTTCACTAAAGATACATTAAAGAATGGATTTGAGTTCTTAGAAACTTTATCTTCTCCATATGTGTTAAAAGCAGATGGATTAGCTGCTGGTAAAGGAGTACTTATTTTAGATAATTTGGAGCAGGCAAAACAAGAGTTAAAACTAATGCTTACTGAGTCGAAATTTGGACAAGCAAGCAATACAGTTGTAATAGAAGAATTTTTAGATGGAATAGAACTTTCTGTTTTTGTTCTGACTGATGGAAACAATTATAAAATTCTTCCTTCAGCAAAAGATTATAAGCGTATAGGAGAGGGAGATAAAGGATTAAACACGGGAGGAATGGGAGCTATTTCTCCAGTCCCTTTTGCAGATAAGTTTTTTTTAGAGAAGGTAGAAGATAGAATTATTAAGCCAACAATTGAAGGATTAAAAATAGAAGAGATAGAATACAAAGGATTTATTTTTATTGGACTTATGAATGTTAACGGAGATCCCTTTGTTATAGAATACAATGTTAGAATGGGAGATCCTGAAACCGAAGTTGTTATCCCAAGAGTAAAGTCTGATTTATTAAACCTATTTAAAGGAATTGCTGACGGAACCTTTGGCGAAAAAGATTTTTATGTTGACGAAGATTTTGCAGCGACTGTAATGTTAGTTTCTGAAGGTTACCCTGAGGTATATGAAAAAGGAAAGGAAGTTACAGGTTTAGAAGATGTTGAAAAAAGTATTGTTTTTCATGCAGGTACTAAAGATAAAAATGGCAAAATAGTAACTAACGGGGGTAGAGTATTAACTATCACTTCATTTGGTAGAAATATTGAAGAAGCGATCTCGAAATCTTTTAAAAACGCTGAGGTAATCCAGTTTGATGGTAAAAATTATAGAAAAGATATAGGCTTAGATCTTTTAAAGCAAGAAGCTTAAGACTCTCCCTTTTTCTTAAATATAATTAACTCTCTAGTCCAGTAAATAAACAAAACAGAGATTATAAAAATAGCAAGATAATTAGGAACATTTCCTAAGGTTGGCATTATTGATAGTATAGCGCTAAAAATATCGCCTAATCCATTCCAAAAACTTGTCATCATAATCTTAAAATTTTTTGTTGTTACAAAAGTAGAAATATTTATAAAATAAATGATAGTAAATATCCTTAAAACTTCAAAGCCAATATCAATGCTGACTTTTGCAGTGTTTTGTGTCTTTTTTTTACTAGCTACTTTTACTTATAATTTCGATATTTCTTTATCTAAAGCTGGATATCCTTTATTTGATCTTTTTAATTTGTTGACATTACAAAATGTGTGGATAGCAAAAACGTTGGTATTTATTATTGCTGTTCTGACTTCTATGGGATGGAATAATTTGATTTACGACAAGTCAATGCTCAAAATCAGTTCAGTTTTACCAGCTACTTTAATGCTTTTAATGTCAGTTGTTTTTTGGTATTCCCCTTTATGGATTGTCCATTTTTTGCTTTTATTTTTCATGCAAAAACTGTATTCGATATATCAAATTGAAAAACCTTATTCTCTATTGTTCGATGCTGGTTTAATTTTAGGAATATGTTTTTTAGCATATCCTCCGTCGCTATTTTTCTTGCTTACTCTTTTTTCTGTCAATTTTATCTATAACTCCTTAAGTTGGAGAAGCTTTATAATTCCTATTTTAGGTTTTATTCTTCCTTCTTTTCTTTGTATTGCTTACTGTTATCATTTTCATTCTATTTCCGATTATATTTTTCATTATCAACAAGCTCTTTCTTTTGATTTACCTTCAATAATAGCTCCTAAATTTTCCCTCTTTTTTATAGTAGTTATTAGCTTAGTATTTATTCTATCTATTATTGAATTGATTAAGTGGTTTTCAATAAAAAGTTTAAAATCTAGATTTTCCTTTATTTTGCTATTCATTTTTTCGATATGTGTTTTTTTAGGTTTGTTTTTTAGTTCTAGTCAGGGCTGGAATCATTTATTATTATTTGCGTTACCGTTTTCTGTTTTGTCGGCAAACTATTTCCTTTTTTCTACAAAAAAATGGTGGTACCAATCTGTTTTTACTATCTTGTTTTTTTCTGTTGCATATTTCTTTATAAGAAGTTTCTTTACTTTCTAAATTTGGCTTAAATTTGATTTTTAATTTTAAAATCTAGCAAGATGAAGTTTGGTGTTGTTGTTTTTCCTGGTTCCAATTGTGATAAAGACATGATTTATGTTTTAGAATCTATTCTAAAACAAGAGGTTGTAAGTCTTTGGCATAAAGAAACAGATCTCCAATCTTGTGATTTTATAATTTTACCAGGAGGGTTTTCTTATGGAGATTATCTTAGGTCTGGTGCAATTGCTCGTTTTTCTCCTATTATGGAAAAAGTTATTGAGTTTGCAAATAATGGTGGTTATGTAATGGGAATTTGTAATGGCTTTCAAATTTTATGTGAATCAGGTTTGTTACCAGGAGCATTATTACACAACAATAACCAAAAATTTATTTGCAAAAATGTTAATCTTTCAGTTCAATCAACAGCTTCTTTGGTTACTAATCAAATGGATTTAAACCAAAACATTTTGATTCCTGTAGCACACGGAGAAGGCCGTTATCATGCTGATCAACAAACACTTTCAGAGCTAAATAAAAACAATCAGGTATTATTCAAATATTGCGACCAAAATGGTCAGATTACAGAACAAAGTAATCCTAATGGATCATTAGAAAATATTGCCGGCATTTGTAATGTTGGCAGAAATGTTTTTGGAATGATGCCTCACCCTGAAAGAGCTTCAGACAAAGAGCTTAACAATACGGATGGTCGTCAACTTTTCGAAAGTATCTTATCAGAAGTTTTACAAGCCTAATCTATTTATAGAAATTCATTTGGTCGATATACGACCATATTTTTTCGGGCAAGAAATAATTTACTCTTTTTTTCTCTTTTATACACTTTCGAATAAACTCCGATGAAATATCCATTAAAGGTGCGTTTGTAAGGTGAATATTTTTGTGATCTTGTAAATGTGTTCCTTTTGTTTTAGGTCTAGGATAAACATAAATAGAGTAATTTTCCAAAATTTGTTGGTAGTTTTTCCATTTATGAAAGCTATCTAAGTTATCACCACCTATAATTAATGAAAATTGGTCATTAGGAAACTTTTCTTGTAAATAAACTAAAGTATCTATTGTGTAAGATGGAGTCTGCAAAGAGAACTCTATATTTGAAGCTTCTATACTGGAGTCATCTTCACAAGCAATTCTTACCATGCTTAATCGATGGGTCTGATCAAGCAATGTTTTTTTCTCTTTCATTGGGTTTTGAGGAGATACCACCATCCATATTTTATCTAAATCAGTATGCTCAGTTATATACTGAGCAATTGCCATATGACCAATGTGAACAGGATTAAAAGATCCGAAAAATAAACCTATCTTCATTTGTTAATGTAAAAATTTTGTAACCTTATAAAGCACATCTTCTACCGCTTTTTCCAGAGAATTATTTAAAATAATAGCATCAAATTTATCTTTTTTTCGCATTTCTTCTTGGGCTTTAGCCAATCTTTTTTCTATTTCTTCTACACTTTCCGTACCTCTATTGCTTAATCTTGTTCTTAATGCTTCGACACTAGGAGGTGCTATAAAAATAGACAAAGCATTGTTGCCAAAAATTTCTTTTAGTTTTATACCTCCAACAACATCTACATCAAAAAGAACACACTTCTCTTTTTCCCAAATTCTATTTACTTCAGATTTTAAAGTACCATAAAACATGTCCTTATAAACTTCTTCCCATTCAAAAAAAGATTCAGATTTTATTTTTTCTTTGAACTGTTCCACACTTAAAAAGTAGTAGTCACTTCCGTCTTTTTCTCCTTTTCTTGGTTTTCTACTGCAAGCAGAAATCGAGAAGGCAAGGGGTAGGTTTTCGTTAAGTAAACGCTTTACTAAGGTTGTCTTTCCTGCGCCAGAAGGGGCAGAAAATATAATTACTTTTTTATAAGACATTTAGTATTTGTTCTTTAATTTTTTCTAATTCATCTTTCATTTGGACTACAATTTGCTGCATATTAGAATCATTAGATTTAGACCCCATTGTATTTATTTCCCTTCCAATTTCTTGACAAATGAAGCCTAGTTTTTTACCTTGAGAGCTTTCACTTTCCATATTTTCCATAAAGTACTCCAAGTGATTAGACAGCCGAACAATTTCTTCGTTAATATCTAATTTTTCAATATAAAATATAATTTCTTGTTCTAAACGATTAGGATCAACTTCTAATTTTAAAGCATCTATTTTTTCTTTTAATCGACTTTTTATTTTTTCTATTCGTAGCTTTTCAATAGTTACAACTTCAACTAAAAGTTTTTTTATAGCATTAATTCTATCTTTAAAATCTTTATTTAATCCTTTTCCTTCATCTATTCTAAAGCTAATTAAAGAGCTTATTGCCTTATTTAAAACTTGTTCTATACTTCTCCATTCAGCATCATCAAGACTTTCTTTCTCTTGCTTTAAAACTTCTGGCATTCGCATTACGATACCCATTAGGTTTTCCTTACTTTCTATGTCACTAGAAATGTCTTGTAGTTCTTTGTAATAATTTTTAATAAGATCTTTGTTAAAAGAAACAGGCTTTTGTATTCCAGTATATTCTACATAAACTGAAACATCAATTTTTCCTCTTTTTAGTTTCGAGCTTATTTTTTTTCTACAAATAATTTCTTTTTCTCTAAGATTCGAGGGGATTCTAAAATTCATATCGATTTGCTTACTATTTAAGCTTTTTATCTCTATGGTTACTTTTTTGTTTTCTAGATTGGCTTCGGCTTTTCCATAGCCAGTCATTGATAAAATCATCTCTATTTATTTTTTACAAATGTAATAAATTGCTATTTGCTTCTTTTTAATGTAAAATAATTATTAGTTTTTTGTTTTTCTTTCTACACTTACTAAGTATACTCCTGCAAAAATAATTAAAGAAGATATAATTTTATTAGCGTCTAGTTGATCGCTATTAAATGAAATGGCTATTATACTAGCTAAAATAGGCTGTAAGTAAATATATGTGCTAACTGTAGTCGGACTTAAGGTTCTCAAACCAATAATATTAAACAAATATGCTAAAAAGGTAGTTCCTACAACAACAAAGATTATGGCATAAATAATATTTGTTGGCATGGTGCTCCATTCTATTTGAGAAAATTCACCAAAGCCAAAAGGAATTACAAAGATTAATCCAAAAAAGAATACCCAACTTATTACAGTCATTGTTTGGTATTTAGCCATTAAGGGTTTAACAATTACAAGATAGACTCCATAAGAACAGGCATTTATTAATACTAGCAAATTTCCTAACGATTGAGAACTATTGAGTAAGGACAAATTTCCTCCTTCAGTAAATAACGATATAGCTCCTATTGCTCCTAAAACTATTCCACTAAGTTTACGAATAGTTACTTTTTCAGAAATCAGAAAGGCGCTTATTATCAACACAAGTATTGGATTAGTAACCATTATAACGGATGCGTTAATTGGGGTGGTCAGATTTAATCCTTCAAAAAATAACATTTGATTTATTGCTACGCCGAATAGACCACACAACATAAGTCTTAGCATATCTTTACGCTCTATTTTTTCGAAAGCAAAAAGTGAGTAGCATAACCAAAACAGGAGTGTTGCTCCTACAACTCGCATAAAAATAAAACCTAAAGGCTCTACGTATTGAGGCATAACTGTTTTGGCTACAGTATAATTGATAGCATAAATAAGGTTTGCACTAAATAAAGAAAGATGAGCTATTGTTTTTTTATTCATCTAATTTATTTTTTAAAGATTCAATAGTATTTTTACTATTGCCAATAAAAATTTGATCTTCGAATATAAAAACAGGTCTTTTGAGGAATGTATCATCTTCTAGAATATATTTTCTATAATCTTTTTCGACTAGATTTTTTCTTTTAAATTCAGGGTGCGAAATTTGATTGCTCTTTTGCTAAAAAGTGTTTGGTATGAGCCTGACAGGCTAGCCATATAATCAATTTGATCTTCTGTTATTTTTTCGCTTCTGATTTCTTGTTTGTTGTAAATCCAATTCACTTCTTTCAAAATTCGTTGGCATGTACTACATTTTTCTAAATGGTAGACTTTCTTCATAATTTCACGAAAATACGAACATAAATTTTTAATCAAATTATATTTGATTCTTTTGTTTTTACACAAATTAATTAAATTTGTATTACTTACTAAAAACATAAAAAATCTAGATAATTTATATGAAGTTCAACACAAAAGTAATTCATGCTGGTTTAGAACCAGATCCTACAACAGGAGCTGTTATGACTCCTATATACCAGACTTCAACTTATATTCAGAAATCTCCTGGAGATCATAAAGGCTTTGAATATTCTAGAACTGGAAATCCAACAAGAGCCGCTTTAGAAGCTAATCTTGCAGCTCTTGAAAATGCTAAATATGGACTTTGTTTTGCTAGCGGCCTAGCTGCCATCGATGCAGTTATAAAGTTACTAAAGCCTGGAGACGAGGTTGTCTCTACTAATGATTTATATGGGGGAACATATAGAATATTTACAAAGGTTTTTGAAAATTATGGCATAAAATTTCATTTTATAGGCATGGAAAATGCTTCTAAAATTGAAGACTATATTAATAAAAAGACAAAACTTATTTGGGTAGAAACACCAACTAACCCGACACTAAATATTGTTGATATTGAAGCAGTTGCAAAAATTTCTAAAAAGCACAATCTTATTTTGGGAGTTGACAATACTTTCGCATCTCCATATTTACAAAATCCTATTGATTTGGGTGCCGATATAGTTATGCATTCGGTTACAAAATATTTAGGTGGCCATTCCGATGTAGTTATGGGCGCACTTATGCTAAATAATGACACTCTAGCTGAGAAATTGTTTTTCCTTCAAAATAGTTGTGGTGCTGTTCCTGGTCCTATGGATAGCTTTTTAGTTTTAAGAGGAATTAAAACACTTCATTTACGAATTCAACGCCATTGTGAAAACGGAAAAGAAATAGCTTATTTTTTAAAAAATCATCCTAAAGTAGAAAATGTGTACTGGCCCGGTTTTGAAGATCATCCTAATCATGATATTGCTAAAAAGCAAATGAAAGATTTTGGAGGAATGTTGTCTTTTTCGCTTAAAGGAAATAAGTTAGAAGACGCTTTTAAAGTTGTTTCTTCTACTCATTTTTTCACATTAGCCGAATCATTAGGTGGTGTTGAGTCTTTATGCGGACATCCTGCAAGTATGACTCATGCCGCTATTCCAAAGGAAGAAAGAGAAAAAACAGGTGTTGTAGACTCACTTATCAGACTAAGTGTTGGCGTTGAAGATATTGAAGATTTGATTTCTGATTTAGATTTAGCATTAAAAGAAATATAAATGAATTTATTTTACATTACTGGAGCAAGTAGCGGAATTGGTTTTGCACTTGCAAATCTTTTATTGAAAGATTCCAATAATATTGTAATTGGTCTTTCTAGAAGAAATAATATTGAGCATAAAAATTACCATCATATAACACATGATTTAACATTGCCTGTTCCTGTTGGAATTTTAGAACCTTTAGATGAGACTTATAAAAAGATTGTTTTAATAAATAATGCTGGTCAAGTAGGGCCAGTAAGCTCATTGGGCAAACATACTTTTGAAGAAATTAATGAAAATTATTTTGTGAATCTAATTGCTCCTTCCTTACTATCTAACGATTTTATTGAAGCATATAAAAGTCATTCTGCATTAAAAATGATAATTAATGTTAGCTCAGGAGCAGCAAAATATCCCATAAAATCTTGGAGTACTTATTGTTCTTCAAAGGCTGGTTTAGATATGTTATCTTTAGTGATTCAAGAAGAAAATCCGGAGTTTAAAGTATACGCCATTGCTCCCGGAATTGTAGATACAGAAATGCAATCTGCTATAAGAAATGCTAAAAAAGAAGACTTTCCCGATTTAGATCGATTTATAGAGTATAAAAACCAGGGTGAATTATCTGATGCTAATCAGGTAGCGAAAAAGTTTTTGAAAATAATACAAAACCCCGATTTGTTTAATGAAACTATTTGTTCGGTAAGAGATATTGATTAAAAACTTAGTGTGCCTCAAGCCAGTTTTTGCCTGTCCCTAAGTCTACATCTAAAGGAACACTAAGTTTAACAGCTTTTTCCATTTTTTCCTTTATTAGTAATTTTATTTTTTCAAGTTCAGTAATGTCTACGTCAAAAACTAATTCGTCGTGTACTTGCAATAACATTTTACTATTTAGGTTTGCGTTAAAAATAGCCTCCTGAACATCTATCATTGCTATTTTGATAATGTCAGCAGCTGCTCCTTGAATAGGGGCATTTATGGCATTTCTTTCAGCGTAGCCTCTAACCACAGCATTTCTAGAGTTTATGTCTTTTAAAAATCTTTTTCTTCCCATTAATGTTTCTACATATCCTGTCTCTCTAGCCACATCAATACTTTTATCCATAAACTCTTTTACTTTTGGATATTGTAAAAAATAGTTATCAATTATTTCTTTAGCATCTGTTCTTTTTATACCTAACCTTTGGGATAGTCCGAAAGCAGAGATTCCATATATTATGCCAAAATTTACCATTTTAGCATTTGATCTTTGTTCTCTACTCACTTCTGATAAATTAACACCGTAAACTTTAGCAGCGGTAGCAGTATGAATATCTTCATTATTATTAAAGGCCGTCAACATGCCTTCATCTTGAGAAAGATGTGCCATTAAACGCAATTCAATTTGAGAGTAATCAGCAGCTAATAAAACATGATTTTCATCTTTTGCAATAAAAGCCTTTCTAACTTCTCTACCTTTTTCGCTTCGGATTGGTATGTTTTGCAAATTAGGATTTGTAGAGCTTAATCTTCCCGTTGCAGCAATAGTTTGTTGGTAGGTAGTGTGAATTCTTTGGCTGTCTTTTTTTGCTAGATTTGGTAAAGCATCAACATAAGTAGATTTTAACTTTTGCAATTGTCTAAAATCTAAAATATCATCAATAATAGTATGCTTTCCTTTTAGTTTTAAAAGAGTTTCTTCCGAAGTAGAATATTGCCCGCTTTTGGTTTTTTTAGGTTTATCTACTAATTTCAAATGTTCGAAGAGTACTTGCCCGAGTTGCTTTGGTGATGCCAAATTAAATGGTGCTCCTGCTATTTCTTGAACATTCATATTTAATCGACTAATTTCTTTTTCTAGTTCTAAAGAAAAGGTATTTAAAGATTCAATATCAATTTTAATTCCTTCCATTTCCATTTGAGATAAAACAGGCACAAGCGGAAGTTCAATATTTTTAAATAACTTTTCTAAACCAGATGATTTTAATGATTTTTCAAAAATTGATTTTAATTGAAGTGTTATATCCACATCTTCACAGGCATATTGGCTTACCTTTTCAATATCAACCATTCGTAAACTTGTTTGTGAAGCTCCCTTTTTTCCAATTAGGGTTTCGATACTTATAGTTTGATAGTTTAGATAGTTTTCAGCTAGGATATCCATATTATGTCTTTGATCTGGCTCTAGCAAATAATGAGCTATCATTGTATCAAAGTAAGGTCCATTAACTTTAAGCCCATATTTAAATAAGACCTTATAGTCATATTTTAAATTTTGAGCAATTTTTTCGATTTCATCATTTTCAAAAAACGACTTAAACTCAGATGCTATTTCTTGTTCTTTTCCCTGCTCAACCGGCACATAAAAAGCTTCATTCTTTTTAAAAGAAAATGAGAAGCCAACTAATTCGGCAGTGATTGGGTCTAGACCAGTTGTTTCCGTATCGAAACAAACCGACTTTTGTTGTAGTAAAGTGTTTAAGAGCTCTTTTCTTTTCATTTCATTATCGACTAATTGATAATTAGTTTTAAAGTCCTCTATGGTTTTAAAACTACTAAGCTCTGTTGTTTGTTCGCTTTGCTGAGAAAATAAGTCAAATTGATTGGTTGATACTTTTTTTGGCACATCAACTTTATCAATACTTTCTTGATTAATAGGTTCTTTGCTAAGTAATCTTTTAGCTAATGTTCGGAATTCAAGTTCTTCAAATAAGCTCGTTACTTTTTCTGAGTTAAATTTTTGAATCTTTAAATCCTTTTCAATTAATTCTACAGGGGCATCCAACAAAATTGTTGCTAATTTTTTTGACAGAATACCTTTGTCTTTATTGTTTTCAATCTTTTCTTTTAACTTTCCTTTAAGTTGATCAGTATTAGACAATAGATTTTCCATTGTTCCATACTGAGCAAGAAATTTTTTAGCTGTTTTTTCTCCTACTCCAGGTAGTCCAGGGATATTATCTACCGAATCACCCATCATGCCAAGAAAGTCTATTACTTGACTCACTTCTGTAATTTCGAATTTTGCAAGTACTTCTTTTACTCCCCAAACTTCGGTTGGCTTCCATTTATTACCTGGCCTGTAAAGTAGAATGTTTTCACTTACTAATTGAGCAAAATCTTTATCTGGAGTCATCATATATGTAATGAAGCCTTCTTTTTCTGCTTTTTTAGCAAGAGTACCGATAACGTCATCTGCTTCATATCCATCAGCATACAGTTTTGTAATGTTAAAAGCTTCGAGCACTCTATCAATATAAGGAAGAGCAACAGAAATACCTTCAGGCATTGCCTCTCTATTTGCCTTATATTCAGAATATTCAATATGCCTACTTGTTGCTTTAGGAGTGTCGAAAACTACAGCAATATGTGTTGGATTTTCTTTTTTAAGCACCTCGACTAAGCTATTAACAAAGCCTAAAACTGCTGAAGTTTCTAAACCATTAGAATTTACTCTTGGATTTTTACTAAAAGCGAAGTACGATCGGTAAATTAGAGCAAAAGCATCTATTAAAAATAGTTTTTTTATAGAACTCATAAAATAGGATTTTCTGCAAGATACAAGATTATCATTATTTTTGTCTTTATGAATAAGATATTATTATTGCTTTTTTTATTTGTTTCATCCATACTTTTTAGTCAAAATAGAGTTGATACTTTAGAAGGATGGTGGACTATGATTGAACAAGTCCATTATTTCGAAGATCAATCCTTATTAGAAATGGAGTTTGACGCCAGTAATGACTTATATGATATGGATATTTTATACAATGAGCTTGCTCCAGTCAAAGGGATACCGGTACAGATAACTATTATCGCAATTTTAAGAAACGAAAAACTTTTAGTCTCTCAGCTTGATGTTGTTCCTCAGGGTTGCGACGATTAGCTTTTGCTAATAGCAACAGGGTTTAATTTGATTAAACCTACAAAATCCATAATTCTTATAATAGGATAAATTGGGTCGATCTCATACCATTTTCTTGCAAAGTTTGCTTTCGAACCTTGTGAATGGTGGTTATTGTGGTATCCTTCTCCAAGCATAAAGATATCAAATGGCATTAGGTTTTTAGAAGTATCTTCTAATTTATAATTTGTATATCCTATTTTGTGAGCAAACCAGTTAACTACAGTTCCGTGAATTGGTCCCATTACAATATGAGCAGGAACAAATATCCACATCCATAATGCATCAGCAGGGACATACTCGCTGTAAAACCATATGTAAAATAAAGCCCATAATATTTTAACAACTAAAGATCCGGCCATTTTATCAAACCATTTCCAGTCAGGTAGGTTTTGAGTAAGAGATTCATCTACTTCTATTTCACCGCTCTGAATACCTGCGAATTTATGATAGGTTTTCACCATCAACTTCACGAAGTTACTTGAGAATTTTGGAGAATGAGGATCTTCTTCTTTATCGGCGTGTATATGATGTAGCCTGTGTAATGCTCCATATACTTTAGGGCTCATATAAGACGATCCTTGAGTAATAAACGAAAAAACAAAAAAGAATTTTTCTACCCATTTAGGCATAGTAAACATTTGATGAGCCGAATAACGATGATGAAAAAAAGATTGAGCAAATAAGGATAAGTACCAATGGGCAACTATAAAGAGAAAAATTGTCATTTAATTGTGTTTAATTTTAATGGTACAAATATCGGCATATTATTTTAGATATTTAGCAAGTTTTTATTTCCCTAAATTAAAAAGTGTAAAACCATATATATCGGCCCATTCTTGAATAATCATATCTACTGGCTTGCCTGCACCGTGTCCGGCATTCACATCTATTCGGATAAGTACTGGGTTAGATCCGCTGTGTTTTTCTTGTAGTTGGGCAGCAAACTTAAAACTATGTGCAGGAACAACTCTATCATCATGGTCTCCTGTTGTTACTAAAGTAGCAGGATAAGAAACGCCACTTTTTACATTGTGGACAGGGGAGTATTTTTTTAAATACTCAAACATTTCTTTGTTATCTTCTGAAGTTCCATAATCGTATGCCCAGCCAGCTCCAGCTGTAAATTTATGGTACCTAAGCATGTCAAGAACTCCTACCCCTGGCAATGCTACTTTCATCAAATCTGGTCGCTGCGTCATGGTAGCACCAACTAAAAGTCCTCCATTAGACCTTCCTGAAATTGCTAAATAATTAGAAGATGTATATTTCTTGTCAATCAAAAATTGAGCACCAGCAATAAAGTCATCAAAAACATTTTGTTTTTGCATTAGTGCTCCGGCTTTATGCCATTCTTTTCCATATTCTCCTCCACCCCTAAGATTTGCCACAGCATAAATCCCTCCTTGTTCTAACCAAACCGCATTAGTTATGCTAAATGAAGGAGTTAGACTCACATTAAAACCACCATAGCCATATAAAATTGTAGGATTTTTACCATCTAGCTTTAACCCTTTTTTATAGGTAATTATCATAGGAATTTTGGTTCCATCTTTTGAGGAATAAAAAACTTGTTCCGATTGATAATCGTTATTTTTAAAATCTGTTTTCGGACTCCAATAAAGTAAAGATTCTCCTGTTTCTACATTCAACTGATAAATGGACGAAGGAGTATTATAATTAGTAAAGGAATAATACAAAAGACTATCTTCTTTTTCTCCTTTAATAGATCCTACACTTCCTACACCTATTAAATCAATATTTCTTATGAACTTTCCTTGATAGTTATATTGAATTACTTTAGAAATAGCATCTACCATATATTCTGCGAAAAAGTAACCGCCCCCAGAAGAAATGGATAGTACTTCCGATGTTTCTCCAATAAAGTCTTTCCAGTTTTCGGCATTCGGATTTTTACTATTAACGGTTACTACTTTTCCGTTAGGAGCATTTAAATTGGTGTATAAGAATAATTTGTCTTTTTTGTTTTCAATTAAATAGGTGTCCGATTCAGTATGGTCTAAAATAGTATTGAATGTACTATTTGGCTTTTGCAACTCTTTAATAAATAGTTTGTTTCCTGAAGTAGAAACGGATGCAGATAAGATTAAAAATCTTTGGTCTTTAGTAACTTTAGCTCCAATATATCTGTGTTTTTCATTTTCTTTATTTCCGAAAATAATTTTGTCTTGGCTTTGTTTAGTTCCAAGTTTATGGTAATAAACAATGTGCTGGTCTGTTTTAGCTGAAAGCTCGCTTCCCTTTGGTTTTTTATAGCTAGAGTAGTAAAACCCTTCATTTCCTAGCCAGGAAATTCCGCTAAATTTAATATCAATTAGAGTATCTTCAATAATTTTTTTTGATTCCACATCCATTATCAAAACTTTTCTCCAATCAGAACCTCCTTCTGAAATAGAATAGGCAACTAAAGATCCGTCTTCACTAAAATATAATCCTGAAAGAGAGCTTGTTCCGTCTTCAGAAAAATTATTTGGGTCTAAAAAAACAGATTCTTTTTTTTCTTCAATTTGATAAACCACATAGTGATTTTGAAGCCCGTTATTTTTATAAATAAAAGTGTTTTTTCCTTTTTTAAATGGAGCACCTACCTTTTCATAATTCCATAACTCTTGCAATCTATTTTTAAATGAATCTCTCAAACTTATTTGGTTGAGATATTTGTTTGTTGTTTTGTTTTGACGGACTACCCAATCTTCTGTTTCTTTACTTCTATCGTCTTCCAGCCATTGATAATAGTCATTAATTTCTGTGCCAAAGTATTGATTTATAGAATCTACTTTTTTAGTTTCAGGATAAGTCATGCTATTGCTTTTATTGTTCTGACAAGAAATTAAACTAGCAAAAATGCTAAAGATTAAGAAATGGGATTTCATGATTATTGGTGTTTTTTATTCGTTATATATAACTTCCAAAAGAGTTTGACCTACCGCTTTTAATGTAGATTTGTCAATATTGTCCATGTCATCTCCGTGGGTATGCCAATGTTTGTTGAAACCACTCATTGTGTTTTGGTCGTATTCTATAATGTCAATTGTAGGGATATTTGCAATGGTATTTACAAAATAATGGTCATCTAAAATTGCTGGACTGATTATATATCTAAAATAGTTTTGATAACCTATTTCATGTGCTTTTTTCCAGACTTTTTTCAATATTCTTTCTCCATATTGCTTTGAATACCCTTCATGAGCAAATACAGCGTCTTTAGCTCCTACCATATCTAATAAGATGCCGTATCTAGCATAATAATTTTGAACATGTGGATTTTGACTCCAGTATTGAGAGCCTATACACCAGCTTTGAGGATTAGAATTATCGCTGTAGTCTTGAGGTTGGCCGTAATCCTCAGCATCAAATAGTATAATATCTACTCCTATACTACTTTCTTTTTGAGATAAAATTCTTGCAACCTCTATTAATACTCCTACTCCAGATCCTCCATCGTTTGCTCCAAGTATCGGATCTTCTTGGTTTATCGTGTCATAGTCAGCCACGTGCCGAGTATCCCAATGAGCACATAACATTATTCTGTTGTTTTTTTCAGGATTAAAGGATGCAGATCGGAAG
>JBELHW010000041.1:0-15736 GCA_042091225.1 Cryomorphaceae bacterium
ACTTTTCAGAACCAATGACTGGTATTTCTATAAAGCTATTAATTTCTGGATTATCGTCAATAAAAGAATCAACGTTCAATCCAGAACTCTTCGCTAAATCATATAATACTCGGCCGTGACCACTTGCGCCAAATAAAAAAACTTTATCCATTTCCTTTAAACTTTGTAGTGGTAGCATGATTTACTTTACTTATCCCTTCAGATTTAAAAACTTTTAAAACCGTTCTAAAAAAAATTTTTAAATCTAATAAGAAAGAAATATTCTCTACATACCAGACATCATATTCAAACTTTTGCTGCCAACTGATTGCATTTCTTCCATTAACCTGTGCCCAACCTGTAATTCCAGGTTTTACATTATGGCGTTTCCTTTGCTCTTCATTATATAATTTCAAATACTCTGGAAGCAACGGCCTTGGCCCTATCAAACTCATCTCTCCTTTTAACACATTAAATAATTGAGGAATTTCATCCAAGGACGTTTTTCTAACAAAACTACCAATACCCGTCATACGGTCAGCATCTGGCAACAAGTTTCCTTGCGCATCTTTTGCATCCGTCATCGTTTTAAACTTTACAATACGGAATAATTCCCCATGTAGGCCTGGTCTAGTTTGAAAAAAGAAAGGGTGGCCTTTGTTTGCCCATGTCAACAATACCCATATGCCAATAAACAGTGGAGATAAAAGCAACAGACAAATACAAGCAATAGTAGAATCTAAGATTCGTTTATAAAAGGAGATATACACAGAAATGTTCTTAGGTTTAAAGCGTGTAGTAAACATATACTAATTTTTAGTTTGTTGAAGTCCTGTTGAGTGGTTTCTACTTTTTGTTCTAGCTTTCCTGCGAAAACACTTCTTCAACGAACATAAAGCAATGGAT
The DNA here is from genome assembly GCA_042091225.1 of Cryomorphaceae bacterium. Lineage (GTDB taxonomy): Bacteria > Bacteroidota > Bacteroidia > Flavobacteriales > UBA7312 > JABAYQ01. The sequence continues at coordinate 886 of JBELHW010000041.1, forward strand.
AAACATAATTAAAACATAATTTTTTTAAAAATATTAATATATCGAGAAACTGCAACTTCTGAAGAATAATCTTTAACAGCTACTTTCAAACAGTTTTCTTGCTGATTTGAAATCAACTTATCATTTTGTGTATACAAAGCAAATTCCTGCGCAGATTTTTCAGTTATATTACAAGGCAAAACATAACCGATGTTTGAATTGCTAATTACATCTCTCTGCCACCCATCATGGTTTATTAATATCGGTTTACTCGCAGCCAATGTATCAAAAAATTTATTTGCTGAATTAGCCCAAAGTTCTTTAACATCAATTACAAAAGAGCTCCCCATAGAACATTCATAATACAATTGAGGTAACTCCTCTTTAGTCATTGAACCTAAAATAAAAACGTTTTTGTCGTAAACGCCTTCATTTTTAGCTTCCTGAGTAACAACATCCTTTTCTACGCCATCACCGACTAGGACAAAAACTATAGTAGGGTCAATTACTATTAATTTTTTCGCTAATCTTACGACATAACTCAAACCGTTTACACGCCCAAAAGTACCAGCATATAATATTGTAAATCGTGGTTTGAAACCAATTTTTTCTTTTAGATTCGATTTAAGTGCATCATATTGAGTTTGAAAACGATTTATTTCAGAAATGTTTTCTATGACTTCAATGGTCTTCCTATTTAATTCAGGATAACGTGAAACAATAGAATGTTTCATATCAATCGACAATGGAACAATAGCCAATGAGTTTTTGTAAATAATATATTCTAACCTATATAAAAGATTCTGAACGATCTTATTTTTGATCACACCGATAGCTATGACAGCCTCTGGCCAAACATCCCTAGCCTCAAAAACAAAAGGTGTACTTTGAATCCATTTCTTCACTAAAGCAGGTATTCCGATAGTTAATGGTGTAGATGTTGCTAAAACGACATCTCCTTTTAAGGACAACAATTTAACCGTTGAAAACCAGAGGAATTGAAAAAACACTAGTTTACGACGGAAATAAGGAAAGTGATTCCCGTAAGGTAAATAAATATAATGAACTACTAAGCCATCTTTCTCAACCTTAATCCATCTTTTCCCACTTTTAAACTCTTTTTCAGAAGTTGATGTAACCACCTCAACAACGTGTCCTTCCTTAACAAAACCCGTTGATAAAACATATGAACGTATACCTCCATTCTCATTAGGAAACTTAAAGTATTGATGTAAATAAATAATGTTCAAAACTACCTCTAAACTATTTGAGTAAAAATTAATTTGTTAACTTTTCGTGTACTTTCTCTGTCAAAGTTGAATTTTCGTAATCCAAAAGACTTAAATTCAAACATAACGAGTCCTATCTTATAATGAAAAGCTAATCCTTGCACAACTTACATTATACAATAACTATTTATTCCCAATAGAATAAATAAGGATTAAGTGCACCATTAACAGTCGTTAAATAATAGAAAGATAAACATAATATTAATACCATAAAGTTAGATAAGTATCTAACACGTTTGTTTTTTATAGACACTACTAATTCAGGCAACAATAGTGTAAGAAATATAAAATAATAATAACCAGATCTCATAACCACCGGTGAGAGACTTGCCGTAATTTGAATAATAACAGCTACTAAAATATAATTCCGATAAGCATTCATTGATTTAGAAACACTCTGATTATCGGGAATTAACATAGAAAAACTATAAATGAACAACAATATAGCAAACATAGTATAAGCCCCTGTGCCATTACCAAGTAAAACTTCATAATTACTATATCTATTAAAAAAAGGTAATGAAGATAGCAATCCTAAAAAAGGTAATTTAAATACTAAAATAGTACCAATAAAAATGAAAATGAAAATAAAGTGTTTTCGCTTAAATTTCAAGTCATACAAAAAATATGCAACGAAAAAAACTAATGCTGACTTATGAAAACTACTTGCCAAAAGAATTAATAATATAAACCAAATGAGTTTTCGTTTCCTAATAAGCTCAAAACTTAAAAAAGTCATAGCAAGTGCAATAGACTGTCTTAGTCCTGAAAAGGAAAAATTAAAAATTATTAAACTTATTAAAGATATTATTGACAGCGTAAGATTCCTAGAATTTTTATAAATGACATAACCCATTGGAACAAATATAACTGTAGATATAGTTACTATAAAAAGCTGACTATTTTGAGTAAATAAGGCTATTATTTTATTTAAAAATATGTACCCAAATTCCATTCCAAAAATAGAGCTAGAAAAATCAAATAGTTTGTTAGTTTCACCAGAAGCAATCATCTCAAAAACCATTACATAAGTTTCTAAATCAATTCCTACTGTTTCTTTTCTAAGACCTTGTAATAGAATAATAATTCCTATGGAAAAAAAGATAAATATTCGTTTAGTTAAGTCTTTAGAATTTATAAGTGTATTAGTCCCTAATAAAAGAACACAAATTATGAGATCAAAATAGACTTCCATTTATAACTTATTATGAAGATTATAAATTTCCAGATACTTATTTGCCATAGATTCACATGAATAATGATCATTAGCAACATTAATTAATTCATCTAAATTAATAACTTTATCAAACAACCAATTCAATAATACTTTTTCAAGAGTATCAACATCGCCGTAAGTAACAAATTCACTATAATCTTTTAATGATATTTCTTCAGGTGCCCCAGCTTTAAAACCAACTACAGGTGTACCACAAGACAAAGACTCTGCACACACCATTGAATAAGTTTCTCTTTTACTTGTCAATACAGTAACATTAGCCATGGAATAATACATCGCTAACTCTATTTGATCTTTAGTATGCCGAACTCCGACAATATTACTGGGTAATGTTGTTTCATCTCCATCAAACCCAACAACAATAAATTTAATATTTTTAGATTGTAGTTTTTCTGCTAACTCCAATATAAAATGTCCCCCTTTTGAAACACTTGTAAATGATGGGGAAACATAAAGAACAATTTTCTCATCTGATATATTATGCTTTTCTTTAAGCTTATCAAAACTTAACGGGCGGAAGATATTTTTAGTATCAATACCATTTCCAACAACATAAAACTCTTTATTTGATAAAATAGGAGAAATTTTAGCTCTATCTCCTAACCATTTGGACACGGCCACAATTTTTAAAGTGTTAAAATTTTTGAATGCCTGATACATCATTTTCCATTGTGCCGCTGTACAATCGAAATAATAGGAATGCGTAGCGTCCTTTAATTGTGGACATTTACCACAGCCAGACTTCCATTTCTCACAATCATAAGCATGCCCACATCCACCAGTATGCATAAACTCAGCATGAAGTGTTAAAACGGTGGGAACGTTATTTTTTTTTAAGAAGGCAAGTAATTTATAAATATTAACAAAATACCCATTTAGACAATGTAAATGAACGACATCTGGTTTTTCTTTTTCAAGAATCTTTATCAATTTTAAAGTAGCAAAGAAAGATGCCGTATAAGCATACCCCGAAACTCTGGCATAAACAGCATGTAACTTTGCCTCTAATTCTGAGGACAATTTAAAAGTACCAGGGTCATTTCCACTCTTTTTCCTTCCATATAAAACAATAGAATCATGTCCTTTTTTTAGAAAGGCCATATGTAAATCATTCACAATCTTACCCGTACTTCCTCTTTTAAAAACCACATTAACCTGAGCTATTTTCATCTTTTATTATTTCAGTTCTTTTGATAAACATCTATCATTAATTCTTTGAAGAACTTACAATTCTTATCTTTATCGTGCCTGTTTTCAATAAGCCTTTTTGCGTCTTCAAGATACCGCTCCCTTTCATTTACAGAATTACAAATCCTCTCCAACACAGTCTCTAATTCATTGCTAGAAGTAGCAACCCACGCAGCTTTATTTTTAATCAAATAATCTACACAAGCAATTTCCTCAGGTCCATACATTAAAAAGCATTTTCCTGAACTTAATAAATCTGCAATTTTTGTTGAGAAACCATGTCTAATATCCCATTTACAAAAATTTGAAAAACCCTCGGCATGAATGACTACATCACTATTATTAATGACTTCTGATACTTTATCATAAGAAACGAAACCTTTATAATTTATACCGTTTTTTGCACAAAACTCACCTTCTGCTTCCCATGGTAAATTGCTAGAATACACATCAATGCATAATCGATTATTTATAGACTTTATGATTTTCCCAATTTCAACTAACGACCTCCACCGTTCGTGTCCCAGATTACCTGCATAAACAAATCGAAGATTTTTATTCGCGTTTAAAACTTTATTCGGAGTTAAATCACTTGACGTTAATATTACCGTACTTCTGATGTTAAAAATCCTATTAAAATTACATTTTAATAAGTCATTACTATATATTACTAATTCTGAGAGATTAAACGTTTTTTTAACCTCGTTTTTATAAAAAAACCTCTGTAGGTGAAAGATCGGAGAAAAAGAGCGTTTATCCTTAAGATAATAGTCTTCACTATTGTATATAATTAATGGTATTTTTTTTCTATTTAAAATAACTCTAGTAAGTTTATATAAAAACGAATAGTCGCCTGGGTGTAATAAAATTAAATCAGGTTGAAAATCATCAATCCAATCATAGACCTTTTCGTTCCGCCATTTTCCGGTAGACCACAAAATATCTCTAAAAATATATAATAAGGATGGAAATTTCCTTTGGATAATTTTCAATTTGCTTACGAAAGTTTTTCCTTTGTTTTTAAATAATGATTTGTCGATAAAATCGAAATTTCCTAAATCACTTCCAGCCTTCTTAAATGTAAACAAAGAAGAAAGGATATCTTTATCCGTTATTCTAAAAAATGAATTACAAACAGAAGAATTAGGTTCTTCCTGATTTACAAATATTTGGGCAACTCTACTATTCTCCCATTGTCTAAAAAACGATGACAACGTTCGACCGTTTGCCGTACTTTCCGAAAAACAATTATGACTAATAACTAAAATTTTTGGTGTTTTATCATTTAATAGTTTCATTAATTCATGTCTTTATAATAATCGTAGAAAGAAATCTTATTTTTAAAAGCACTCATACCATCCCAAAGGAATTTAAATGTTAACCTCAGTTTTATCTCTGATAGATTTCTAAATCTAAATACAACATAAAATATTAAAACATATTTTAATATTGGAAAACAGCCAGACAGCCATGCTCCTTTATCAAAGAAATATTTTTCATTAAATCCCTTAAACCACGTAGATTCTTCCTGCTTTACACTTCCTATTTCTATTGGAATATAGTAAATTTTTAAACCTTTACTTAAGCAATCATATAAAAACATATTTTCTTCACCTGCAGAATACATAGCACCTGCACCAAATTTTGTATTAAATAGAATTTCCTTTTCCAAAACCTTACATCTTTTAAAAGAAATTTGCACTGAACCTATTTTAGGGATTTCAAGATATCCTATTTGTTTAGGTTTTTCCCAATACTTTTTGGAAGGATGCTTAATTTTAAAAATTATTACATCTGCTTTTGGTATCTCATCATAGCCTCTTTGAATTATCTTATCGTAATTGTTGTAAAGATATTCGTCATCATCACAAATTAAGCAAATCTCTCCTGTAGCTAGTTCTAATGCCTTATTTCTACTTTTCGATAGCCCCCTTTCTGTCGTAGATAAATATTTAATAGTAGAGTTCTCATAAGATATCTCTTTATATTCGTCAATATCACATTGATTGATTAAAACTACATCTGATTGTATGTTTGTATTCTCAACTATAGAAGTATCAGGTTGGTGCATTGCAGAAATAAGAACTTCAACTTTTTTCATATTAATTTATTTAAACTACTTTTTTGATATAAACCGAATAGTGCTTGTTTTATTTAAACCAATTACTCAGTTAATCTTTTTAAACTTATAATAATTGATTGCAAAATTCAGTGGTTATGCTTTAAATGCGTTCTCTTATCCATTTTACGTTATTTTTAATTACTCTTGCGGGTAGACCTGCGATAACAGTGTTCTCTTCAAGGAAAATTTTTGACACAATTGAGTTAGTGCCAATAATAGTATTAGAAGGGATTACTGAGCCTTTTAAGATAGTTGAGCGATGACCTAACCAACAATGCATTCCAATATTTACATTTAAAGATTGATTTACTCGTAAACCTTCCAAATTGAGTATAGAATGAGAATCACCAGTACGAATAACAACTTCATTTGAAATCATACAATCATTACCTATATCGATTGAACATCCTTCTATAGCAGCAAAATGACACTTAGACTGCATGGTCGTGCCTTTACCCACTCTTATCTGATTATCATCATCTTCAATCCAAAATTCCCCACCCATTAAGTTACAATTGTCTTCTATTGTAATAATATTATTATTACCCTTTACAAAGAAATAACAATTAGATATATGCGAGTTATTTCCAAAAGCAATAATATTATCATTTCCTAAAAACAAAATGTTATTATTTTTGCAAATGAATGATTTATTGATAAATCTATTGTTTAATCCTTTTTTACGAACTTTATTTCTTGCAAATAAAGTTATGTATATCATTTTTAGTTTTTCTCGAATTAATTTGTTCATCATATAATTAGGTTGATATTTCAGATTATTTTATTCTGTATATATATCTTCTAAATAAACCATTTACAATCTCTTTGTCTTCTTTGTTTAGATAAAATTTAAACATAGTAAATCCATATATAAATACTAAAAAAGCACTATTGGCAATAAATGAAAAATAACCAACATCTTGAAATGAAAAATAATCAAACAATAAAAACAAAGGCACAATGATTATCAATGGTATAAATATTTTACTGAAAATATTTTCAAAAAATCTAATCATATTAATTCTCAGTTTATTATGAAAAACAAAAACAAGTCCAAAAATTAAAAAGATCATTTTACTTATTAATATTGAAATACCTGAACCAATTGCACCATATTTTGGAGTTAATAATATAGCTAAGCTGACACTAAATATTGATCCAAGAACATACAAATAGGCTTGGTACTTTAACTTGTTCAGTGCTAAAATATATGTTGTTCCCAACTGTATAATACTAAAAAAAAACGTAGGTATAAACATAAGTATAAGTACATAATAAGACTTAGAAAAAGTCCTTCCCACCCACAATTCGATGAAATCTTTTCCTATCAACAATAGACCTAAAACAAAAAGACCTATGATCAATATTTGAAATCGTCCAACCTTAATCATTAAATCCCCGATTAACTTCTCTTTATTTTCTTTTTTAATTAAAAATGAAATTTTTGGCAGAAAAAGACCATTTAATGCACTTCCAAAAACTAATATATAACTATCAAGCGTACTTGCAATCGAGAAAATAGCAATCTCTTCTGTACCAGAAAAAACACCTAAAATTGTGGGCGATATATTCTTTAGCAACAACTCTCCTATTACAATGACTAATAGCCAAAGGGAAGTATTAAGGACTCCTTTAAGAACTTTATTGTCCCAAAACCTCCAATTAATTTGTAAATACCCTTTGTGTTTTAAGAAAAAGAATTTTCCTAAATTCACGAAAAATGGTACTACAGCATAAACAAAAACTAAAACATAAAGATCATAACCTGACAACAGCGCCAAAACGGTTAAAGTAATAGAAGAAAATTTAGAGACTAAATCAAATAGTTTTAATTGAGAAAACAATTCGTATGCACTATAAACACCGCTAATATATAAAAAGGGAAAAGATAACACACTGAAAAAACCTGCTATCAGATAAATTTGCTTGAATTTAATTATTTCTTGGATAGTAAGTTTAACGAAGATATCTTCAATAAAAAAATACATTAGTATAATTGAGAACAATACAATAAAATCTATAACAAGATAAAGTTTTGCAGTTACTCCCAGTAAATTATTAATCTCAACAGTTTTATCTTCACTTATGTATTTTGATATTAATCTGGTAACTGCCTGACTCAAGCCATAGTCTACGACAAAATATGTAAGCACTGAGGTCATCAACATATAAAGACCATAGTCTGACTTACCTATTTGGTTTATCATCCAAGGAGTATATAACAACCCTGCAACAATATTTACAAATATTATTACATAAGAAAACATCGCTCCTAATTTTATTTGCTTATTACTCATCTCTAATAATCAATCGTTTATTTATTGAAACTGCACCTTACTTGTTAGTCAACAATATTTTAATAGTTGATATAAACTTCTCGTGTAAATAATTAATATAATCCTGACTATTAAAAGGATCACTTAAATCAATTGCTACAATTTGATCAACAAAACTTTTAGGATGATCATCAATAGAAAACTGTATAAATTTGGCTACATCAGATTCGGAGACACTATCTATTCTTGTACTAACTATACGTAAGTTGAAAGCTAAATATTTAATAATTTTCGACGGAAATAAATAATTAAATTTAATTCCTGCAAGTTGAGGGTTCAGAGCTATTTGACAAGATTGAAGAAAACTGGGAAATAGCTCCTCACTAATAACACCATGATAAGTACAAGCTATCCTTTCCAGTTTAGCATTTAACTCTTCAATTTCTACCTCTAATTTCTTTTTTGCATTTTCGTTTCCAGGCCCAGAAATATGCACTAAGTAATTTTCAGGTAATAGTTCTGCACATTTTATTGCTGTATATGCACCACCTCTCGTATCGTCGATTGAACCTGCATAAACAACATTAATTTTATTATTTTCAAAATAAGGTTTTGTATTGTTATCTATTGGAATAGAATAATTACCATAAACAACTGCTTTGGATTTTTCTCCTAACATCTCTGATAATACATCTGAAACAGCAATGTAACTATCTGCATTTTTAATAAGTTTCTGTTCCCACTTATTCATGATGTTTTTATTATTCCATATTTTTTCATAAATCTCTTCTACTTCGAGAATTAAATGAAACCCTTTTAGTCTTTTTGCTAATCGTATTGGAAGGGATAACCACTGCGCGTGATATACAACAATCTTCTCATTTCTTTCTACATTTCTAATCAACCAAAAGAATAACCATGAAAGTGTATAAAAAATTTTCAAGTAACGCGTTATCTTATTCCCTGTAGAGTAAGTAGGGCAAAAAGTCACTTTTTTATAAGGGTTAATTTGAATAGTTTTTTCTTTATGTTTAAAAGTCTTACTACCATTATCTGACGACCATGATGGAGAAATAATGTTTACATCATACCCTGATTGAATAATAGCATCAGCAATATAATCCATTTTGTTTATAGCAGCCATCGAAGATACTCTTATCGTGTCTATGTCATATATATCGTAAAAACCTATATATTTAATTTCCTCTCTCATTCTAAATATTTATCTGTAGCACTTAAATAGCTTAAACTTTATATTGTCCATAGAACTTATTATGCACTAACATCCACTCCTTCATTTCTTCAACCATTTTAGTATAACTAGGAACTATATAATCAAAATCTGTTCTTGTGTTAATCAAACTCTTATCTGATCTATAATCCGATGCTGGTTTTATATTAATAGCACCATTTTTAAAAACCCTATTAAATTCACTTACCAAATCGTATTTACAAATCTTAGTATTATTTACAAGTTGATATAACCCTGTCAATTCTTGTTGAATAGCCTCATTTATAGCTTTTGCTAATTCGAGAGTGGTAACACCTGACCAAAATGCTTCTGTAAAACCAGATATTTCATTTTTTTGATTCATAAACCAATGAAATAACCCAATACCATTTTGTTTTAATTCAGGACCAATAATTGACGTTCTAAATGTCAAATCTTTGGTATTGATAACTTCACCTAATGCCTTTGATTGTGCATAATAACCTATTCCGTTATGGAAAGATTCTTCAGTATAACCACCTTCTTTTCCTGAGAACACACAATCTGTACTGATATGAATTAATTTAAATTGGTGTTTTTTTCCTAAGGAGGCTAAAAAATGAGGAAAATAACTATTAAACCAAATAGCTAATTCAGGGTTATCTTCTGCCGTTTTATTTAACAACCCAATACAATTGATTACTATATCGAATGAATTTTTCTTTATTATACCTTCTAAATCACTGGTGTTTGAAACATCTAAGTTTATGAGATTGTTTTTTGATTCAATTCCACGTGCAACACCCCAAACATCATAAACCCCAATACTTTCTAGATGAGCTTTAACAACATGCCCTGCCATTCCTTTACAACCAACCACTGCTATCTTTTTCATTTGTTCCAAATTACATTATTAACGATTGATGTATAACTTTGAATTGCTTTAACAACACGTTCTGATGTGTTTTTTACATTGTACTCCCATGGCAAATCAGAATCTTCATTTATTGATAATCCTTTGGTGATTTCTATCGAATTTAAAATTTGATCTTTACTAATTCCTCCTAACACTACAGTTCCGGCATCGATAGCCTCAGGTCGCTCTGTACTCGTTCTAATACTTACGGCAGGAAAGCCCATCATAGCAGATTCTTCACTAATAGTACCACTATCTGACAATACTACAAATGCATTTTTCTGAAGATTTACGTAATCAAAAAAACCTAGAGGAGGAACCTTTGTAATCAACGAATGAAACTTTACTTTATTTTTCTCTATTCTATTTTTGGTTCTTGGATGCGTTGAAAAGATAATTGGCATTTGATACTTTTCAGCAACTGCATTCAATGATTCGGCAAGAATTTCAAAATTATCATTCAAATCAATATTCTCTTCTCTATGCGCACTCACAACAAAATATCCGTCCTTTTTAAGGTTTAGTTTTTCTACTACATTACTTTTAGAAATCTTGTCTGCATACTTGTTCAACACTTCTCTAAGTGGAGACCCGAGAACAAAAACATGATCTTTTCTATACCCTTCACTTAACAAATATCTTCTACTGTGCTCCGTATACGTTAAATTGATATCCGAAATATGATCAGAGATTTTTCTATTAATTTCCTCAGGAACATTTTGGTCAAAACACCTATTACCAGCCTCCATATGAAAGATAGGGATTTTCAAACGTTTAGCTGCAATCGTACTTAAAACACTATTCGTATCACCAAGAACTAATAACGCATCTGGTTTTTCAGCTATTAATACTTCATATGATTTTGATATTACATTCCCAATTGTTGCGCCTAAATGCTTACCGGCAACACTCAAAAAAAAGTCTGGTTTTCTCAGGTTTAAATCCTCAAAGAAAATTTCGTTTAATTCATAATCATAATTCTGTCCTGTATGGATTAAAATGTGCTCAAAATATTGATCACATAATTTAATACATTCTGCTAATCGAATGATCTCAGGGCGTGTTCCTAAAATCGTAGCTACTTTCATTTTTTTCATCCTTATTTCAAATCTTTAAAATAATCTAATGAGAATTTATTCTCATCTTGTATTTCATTTAATCTATAATCTGACATAGCTAACAATTTTGAAGCTCCAGTCATCCCTTTAATACTACTTATATACCCTCCGGGAACATGTAAAACATCTGCATTTTCATCAGAAATCTCAAAAGTGACTTTTTCTAGTTCTTTGGATGGGTTTTCCCAATCATCAATTTTAATCAATTCTATTTTAAACACCCCAGAAACTGCAGTAAACCATCTCTGCTCTACTCTATGTCCTTGCCATCCCCTTACAAAAACCGTATCCATATTTTCAATTATGTAAAAGCGTTTTACTAAAGTTAGATCAAAATCATTATTATATTTTATTTTACCTCTCTTATCTTGATGATTTCCTCCTGATATTAAAGTAGGCTTCATATTCTATTTCTTTAACTCCTCTATTATTAATGGCAACTTGTTTAATAAAACTTTCATACCTTCAACATCTAGTTGCTCTGTATTATGTGAGTGATAATCTCCCACTTTAGAAATATCCTCCTCACCTTCAGAGAAATACCTATCATAGTTTAAATCTCTATTATCCGCTGGAATCCTATAAAACTCTCCCATATCTTCCGCTTTATTCATTTCTTCTCTTGTACACAATGTTTCGTACAATTTCTCTCCATGACGTGTCCCAATAATTTTCACCTCATTATCAGCACTACACAGTTCTTTAAGAGCCTGAGCAAGATCACCAATAGTACCTGCAGGGGCCTTATTAACAAATAAGTCACCTTGGTTTCCTTTTTCAAAAGCAAAGAGCACCAATTCAACAGCTTCATCCAAAGACATTAAGAAACGAGTCATTTTCGGATCTGTTATCGTAATTATTTCCTTATTTTTAATTTGATTTAAAAACAATGGAATCACCGAACCACGTGACGCCATTACATTCCCATAACGTGTTAAACAAACAGTAGTGTTTGCACAGTTTCTCGCAGCTGCAATAGCTACTTTTTCCATCAAGGCTTTAGATATTCCCATTGCGTTGATTGGATACGCCGCTTTATCAGTACTTAAACAGATTACTTTAGATACTTTATTATATTCCGCTGCATCTATTACATTTTGCGTTCCAAACACATTTGTTTTTGTAGCTTCCAATGGAAAAAACTCACAAGAGGGCACTTGTTTTAATGCTGCTGCATGAAACACATAATCTACACCACGCATCGCTTTTTCCACACTGCTATAATCGCGTACATCACCTATATAAAACTTTAATTTGTCGTTTTTTAATCGAGTACGCATATCGTCTTGCTTCTTCTCATCTCGAGAAAAAATTCGGATTTCTTTAAAATGGTCGGTATCTAGGAAACGGTTTAAAACCGCATTGCCAAAAGAACCTGTCCCCCCCGTAATCAATAACGTTTTATTTTTAAGCATAATCTTTATTATAATTTATTATCTACTTGTTTACCCGAAAGGATATTCTTAACATCATATACAATCGCATCATCCATTTTAAAAGACACCAGATCTAATTTTTTAAACTCTTTATGCCCCACAGCCAACACGACAGCATTAAATCTCTCGTTTGGAACCATTCTACGAGAAACGATTCCATATTCATTCAAAACCTCCTCCGGTTTTGCCCAAGGGTCGTAAATCGACACCTCTGTGCTATATGCCTCTAACGCAGAAATCACATCTACTACCTTCGTATTGCGCACATCAGGACAGTTTTCTTTAAAAGTAATTCCTAATACTAATATTTTTGCTCCTTTGATTTTGATGTCTTTTTGGATCATCGTTTTGATTACTTCTGATGCTATATAGTCTCCCATCCCATCATTCAGTCTTCTTCCTGCCAATATAATCTCAGGATGGTAGCCATATTCTTGTGCTTTATGCGCCAAGTAATAAGGATCAACCCCTATACAATGTCCACCCACCAATCCTGGTTTGAATGGTAAGAAATTCCATTTTGTACCTGCGGCTTCCAATACATCATGTGTATTGATATCCATCAAATTAAATATCTTAGCCAATTCGTTTACAAAAGCAATATTTATATCTCGCTGAGAGTTTTCAATTACTTTTGAAGCTTCGGCTACCTTGATTGTTGGTGTTAAATGTGTACCTGCTGTAATTACTGATTTATATAAATCATCAACTTTTTTTCCAGTTTCTGGAGTTGAACCCGATGTTACTTTTAATATTTTTTCTACAGTATGTTCTTTATCTCCTGGATTAATTCTTTCGGGGGAATACCCTGCATAAAAATGGTTGTTAAACTGCAATCCCGATGTTTTCTCTAAAACAGGAATACACTCTTCTTCGGTTGCCCCAGGATATACAGTAGATTCATAAACTACTATATCTCCTTTATTCAAAACAACTCCCACGGTCTCACTAGCTTTCACCAAAGGCGTCAAAACGGGTCTATTATTTTTATCCACAGGTGTTGGTACGGTAATAATATAATAATTACAATCTTTGATATCGTCTATACTGTTAGAACAAAATAACCCATTTTCAATAGTGCTTTCTTTTACCAAAACACTTTGCAAAGTAGCATCATCTACTTCTAAGGTGCTATCAGTTCCGGACATCAATTCAGCAATTCTGCTTTCATTAATATCAAAACCAATAACGGAATATTTTGTCGCAAAAAGTCTTGCAAGTGGCAAACCAACATATCCTAAACCTATAACTGCTATTTTTATATCACTCATTTTTTCTAGTTAACTCAATTAATCATATTAATATTTAAACTTTTAAATTCTCCCAATACCTCTGCACAGCCTCCTTTAAACCTTTTTGTAACGAAAATTGAGGGTTGCAATTTAAAATTTATTTAGCCTTAGCAACACTAGCATGAGAATGTGGAATATCCCCAGCTCTATTCGGTCCATATTTCACAACTACATCAGCTATTGCAGGATTCAACTCCGACAGGTAGTCTTTTAAATAACGTATTAGGTCATTTAGTGTATTGCGATCTCCGAAAGCTACATTATAAACGGTATTTGTAGCTCTAATATCAGCAACTAAACTCAATAAATTAGCTTGGATTAAATTATCTAACTAAGTAAAATCTCTTGAATAACTACCATCACCATCTATAATTGGAGAATCACCAGCCATTAACTAACTCACAAATTTTGGAATCACTGCTGCATAGGCACCGTTTGGATCTTGTTTTCTACCAAAAACATTAAAGTAACGTAATCCTATTATTTCAAGACCATAGGTTTTCGAAAAAATATCTGCGTATAATTCGTTTACATATTTCGTTATGCATAGGGTGATAATGGTTTCCCGATGATATCCTCAACTTTTGGCATGGATTCAGAATCTCCATAGGTAGAAGAACTGGCAGCATAGACAAAACGTTTTACACCATTATCACTAGAAGCTACCAACATATTTAAAAAACCACTCACATTGACATCATTAGAAGTGATTGGGTCTTTTAAAGATCTAGGAACAGAACCCAAGGCTGCCTGATGCAATACATAGTCCACTCCTTTTGTTGCTGTTA
>JBELHW010000042.1:0-14926 GCA_042091225.1 Cryomorphaceae bacterium
GATATCTTTTAAGACAGCCAATACAATTTTGGATCCATAACCTAAATTTCTGTGTTCTTTTAAAATTGCAAACCTTTCTAACTTTATTCCTTCTTTGGCGTATCTCCATCTTGCTGTACCAACAGCAGAGTTGTTTAGGCTTAACAAATAATGATTTGCTTGCTTATCATGAATATCCATTTCTAAATTGGGATCTACACCTTGCTCACTTACAAAAACTTGATTTCTAATTTGTTGGCAATGCCTAAATCTTTCGTCATTACTAGAAAAATTACTTATCAATATTTTTGACATGTTTTTCAATTATAGCTTTAAGATTAGGTTTAAAATAATTTTCTCCTTTTAGAACTTTACCATCTTCTCTGAAAATTGGCTTACCATTTTTATCTAATTTAGACATATTACTTCTTTGTATTTCATTGAAAATGTCTCCAATAACATCTTGCATTCCATGTTTTAACACAGAGCCACACCAGATATACAACATGTCTCCTAAAGCATCGGCAATTTCGACCACATCCCCGTCTTTACAAGCTTGAAGATACTCTTCATTTTCTTCTTTCATTAAATCGTATCTGAGTTGATAAGTTGATGCATCAACATTAGTTTTTAGCTTTTTCTCATTTCCGATTAAAAAAACTTCGTGGAATAATTTTACTTTGTCGATTTTATCTTTCATTGGTATTATTTTTTTTGTTTTTGTAAATGTAATAGAAATACAGCTTTTTCGTTATCTTTGTATGTATAAAATTTATAACTAAAATAAAACACATTATGAAAAAAATCACATTTTTACTTGTTTCAGCATTAGCTATTTTTTCTTTTACAACTCCTCATATTGACAACTACACTACAGATAATAAAAAAAGTAATGTAAAATGGACGGGTTCTAAAGTAATTGGTGATTCTCATTACGGAAATATTTCAATTTCTAAAGGAACTATAATGATGGATCATGGAAAGCTAGTAGCTGCAAATTTTGTTATTGATATGAAATCTATGACTTGTACTGATATAGAATCGGAAAAGTATAACCAAAAACTTATTGATCATTTGAAAAACGATGACTTTTTTGATGTTGAAAAATTTCCTACAGCAGAATTTAAAATGATTACTTCTAAAAAAATTGCAGAAGGAAAACACAGTGTAATTGGAGAACTTTCAGTTAAAAACTTCAAAGATATTGTTAAGCTAGAGTTAGATGTTACAGAAAGGAATAATACCTTGTCTGCATCTGGGAAATTTAATTTCGACAGAACAAAATTTGACGTTATTTATGGTTCTGGTACTTTCTTTGACAACTTAGGTGACAAAGCTATAAACAATGAAGTTTCTATTCAATTCAACATTGTTGCAAGCAAATAGTGGAAAATATAACTAAAGGGCACTGGATTTTTGCAGCCCTATTCGCATTTGCCTTTTTAATATATCTTGTTTGGTCTTACAGAAAAGACTTTAAGCTAAACAAGATGTATTATTCTGGTAGTTCTTACTTTATCTTAATAGTAATTGTTTTAATGTTTCTTTTATATATATTTAGAGGAAAGTTAAGCTAATCCTATATAGTACATGAAAACTTTAAAAAAAATATTATTTGCCTTAATTGGTGTAATTTCACTTTATTTAGTTGCAAATTTTTTCTTCTCTGACAAATTTGAAGTTGAGAAATCTGTTAAAATAAATGCTACTCCTTTAGTTGTCTTCGAGCAAGTTAATAATTTTAAAAATTGGGAAAATTGGGATCCCTGGTTAAAGAATGAACCTTCAATGAAGTTAAATTATAACCAAATTTCATCGGGTGTTGGAGCTGTTAAAATGTGGCAAAGTGAAAATTTTTCTAATGGAAAAATGGAAATTATAGAATCTTCATTCATTGACTTTGTTAATTTTAAAATTACAATTGACGGATGGGATTCTTTTGATGGTGTTATTAAGCTGGAAGCTAGTGAAAACCAAGTTTTAGTTAGCTGGAAAGATAGTGGTAATTTAAATTTTTTAATGAGAGTAATGGGACCACTACTTAATAAAATGATAGGAAAAGATTTACAACAAGGACTAAATAACTTAAAAACATTCTGTGAATCAATACCTGCTAAAAGCGGTGAAATAAATGTTACAGAACAGAATTACACTTACGAAATCTCGATTATAGATAGTTGCAAAACATCAGAAGTACAAAGTTATCTTAGTATTATTTTTAATGAGATTTATACCCAACTTGCATTAAATGGGATTACACCTAAAAGCGCTCCATTTTCTCAATATCTCAGCTTCCCAAAAAAAGCAAAACAAGATGATTTTGTAGTTTTAAAAGCTGGTGTTTACGCAGATTTAATAATAAATCAGGATACGAATAGTAGGATAAGTGTTGTAAAACAACAATCGAAAAAAATAGTAGAATGCTCTCATTTTGGTGCTTATAGCACCTTGAATATTACCCACAAAAACATAGAAAAGTATTGTGAGGAAAATAATTTGTCAATTATATTTCCTGGATATGAGTTTTTTGAATCCGATCCAGCAATGGTTCCAGATCTATCAAAAAGAGAAACAAGAGTTGTTTACCAATTAAAATAAGTTACATATTTCTCCTATACTGACCCCCTACTTCAAACAGTGCTTTTGTAACTTGTCCTAAAGAACAGTATTTACCAGCTTCCATAAGAGTATCAAAAATATTTTGGTTTTGTATTGCTGACTTTTGCAATTCGCCCAACCATTTTGAAACTTTATCGCTGTTGTTGGTCTTTAATTCTGAAAGTGTTTTTATTTGTAATTGTTTTTCTTGTTCGGTTGCTCTAATAACTTCGGCAGGAACCACAGTTGGCGAGCCTTTTGAATTTAAAAAAGTATTGACACCGATAATTGGAAATTCTCCATTATGTTTTAAGGTTTCATAATACAAAGACTCTTCTTGTATTTTTGATCTTTGATACATTGTTTCCATTGCTCCTAAAACACCTCCTCTTTCAGTTATTCGGTCAAATTCTAATAAAACCGCTTCTTCTACTAAATCTGTAAGTTCCTCAATTATAAAGGCACCTTGAATTGGGTTTTCATTTTTAGCTAAGCCCAATTCTTTATTTATAATAAGCTGAATTGCCATAGCTCTTCTCACAGAGTTTTCTGTAGGAGTAGTAATGGCTTCGTCGTAAGCATTTGTATGTAACGAATTACAATTATCATAGATAGCATATAATGCCTGTAGTGTTGTTCTGATGTCATTAAAGTCTATCTCTTGAGCATGAAGTGATCTTCCTGACGTTTGTATGTGATATTTCAACATTTGAGCTCGATCATTTGCTCCATACTTATTCTTTAATGCTTTTGCCCAAATTCTTCTTGCCACTCTTCCAATTACAGCATATTCAGGATCTATGCCGTTAGAGAAGAAAAAAGACAAATTAGGTCCGAATTTATTTATATCCATTCCTCTACTTAAATAATATTCTACATAAGTAAATCCGTTTGCTAATGTAAATGCTAATTGAGAAATAGGATTTGCACCGGCTTCAGCAATGTGATAACCAGAGATAGAAACAGAATAAAAATTCCTTATCTCTTTTTCAATAAAATATTCTTGTACGTCTCCCATCATTCGAAGAGCAAACTCTGTTGAAAAAATACAAGTATTTTGTGCCTGATCTTCTTTCAAAATATCAGCCTGCACAGTACCTCTTACTTTATTTAAAGTGTCTAATTTAATTTTGTTGTAAACCTCTAAAGGTAAGACTTGATCTCCTGTAACGCCGAGTAAAAAAAGACCTAACCCATCATTCCCTTCTGGTAAATCACCACAATAAGAAGGCCTATTTTTATTTTTATATATTTTTTCAATTTTTTTCTCAATCTCTTTTTCAAGCTTATTTTGTTTGATATAAACTTCGCATTGTTGATCTATGGCCGCATTCATGAAAAAAGCAAGTAACATTGGAGCAGGGCCATTAATTGTCATAGAAACAGAAGTGCTAGGGCTACACAAGTTAAATCCTGAGTATAGTTTTTTAGCATCGTCCAAACAACATACCGACACACCAGAATTACCTATTTTTCCATAAATATCAGGTCGTTTATTAGGATCGTTTCCGTATAAGGTAACCGAGTCGAAAGCAGTTGAAAGACGTTTGGCTGGCATACCCAAACTAACATAATGGAACCTTTTATTTGTTCGTTCCGGACTTCCTTCTCCAGCAAACATTCTAGTAGGATCTTCACCTTCTCTTTTAAAAGGAAATAATCCTGAGGTATAAGGAAATTTTCCTGGAACATTTTCTTGTAATTGCCAACGAAGTAAATCTCCCCATGCCTTATATTTTGGAAGTGATATTTTAGGAATATCAGTTTGGGATAAAGATTTGGTGTGGGTTTTAATAACCAACTCTTTACCTCTTACTTTAAAAACATAATCTTTGTCTTTATAAGATTGTTTCAACTCTACCCACTTATCAATTAACAACTTATTTTTGGGGTCAAGATCCATTAGCTTATTGTCATAAGCTTTTGTTAAAAGCGTTAAAAGATTTTTGTTCTTCTCATTGCTTTCAGAATTTATAGTTTTAATTGATAGGTCCATTGCGTAAAGCTCTTGAGCAACAGTTGATTGTTTATCAACCCAAGCATCGTAGGATCTATTACTATCGGAAATTTCGGAAAGATATCTTGTTCGTTTTGGAGGAATAACAAATATTTTTTCAGACATTTCTGAGGTAATCTCAAAAGTAGATTTTAAATTGGCTCCTGTTTTTTCAACAATTTTATCAATAATTGCTCTATATAAAGAGTTGACACCTGGATCGTTAAATTGAGAAGCTATTGTTCCATAAACTGGCATAGTATCCATATCTTGATCAAACAAAACATGGTTTCTTTGGTATTGTTTTTTTACATCTCTAATAGCATCTAAAGCTCCTCTTTTATCAAATTTGTTTAATGCTATAAGATCGGCAAAATCGAGCATGTCTATTTTTTCTAATTGTGTAGCGGCTCCATATTCTGGTGTCATTACGTACAAAGAAGTATCAGAATGTTCTAAAATTTCTGTATCAGATTGTCCAATACCTGAAGTTTCTAAAATAATTAAATCAAAGTCTGCAGCCTTAAGGATGCTAAGTGCATCATTAACATACACTGATAAAGCCAAATTAGCTTGTCGTGTTGCCAAAGAACGCATATAAACTCTTTCGCTTTCTATGGCATTCATTCTTATTCTATCGCCCAACAATGCTCCACCAGTTTTTCTTTTGGAGGGGTCAACAGATATAATAGCCATTTTTTTGTCGGAAAAATCTATTAAAAAACGTCGTACTAACTCATCGACTAAAGAAGATTTTCCGGAACCACCAGTACCAGTAATTCCTAAAATTGGTGTCTCAGATTTTAACGATAATTGTTTAATATAATCTAATTCCTTTTTTGCTTCTTTAGGATAATTTTCTGCAGCAGAAATTAATTTTGCAATATTCTGAGTAGAAGATAAATTTTTAGAACAACCTTCAACATTTTTTCCGGTAGCAAAATCGGACTTTTTTATCAGGTCATTTATCATTCCTTGAAGCCCCATTTTTCGACCGTCATCAGGGTGATAAACTCTTGTAATTCCGTAATCGTGTAATTCTTTAATTTCATCAGGCAAGATGGTACCTCCTCCTCCAGCAAATATTTTTATATGATCAGATTTTTTTTCTTTTAGCAAATCAAACATGTACTTTAAATACTCACAATGACCACCTTGATAAGAGGTCATTGCAATAGCATTTGCATCTTCTTCAATAGCACAATTTACAACCTCTTCTACAGAACGATCATGGCCCAAATGAATAACTTCACATCCTGTAGCCTGAATAATTCTTCTCATGATATTTATAGCAGCATCATGTCCATCGAAAAGACTTGCAGCTGTTACAATACGGACTTTGTTTGTTGGTTGATATGGTTTTTCGATAATCATAAATCACATTAATTAGCAATTGCAAATATATATTATAAGTCACTATTTTTTGGCTAAATTTGAAGCAACATAATATGAAAGTAGAAACAATTATAATTGGAGCCGGAATTTCTGGGTTAAGCACTGCTCATTTTTTATCTAAAAAGAGTAGTGATTTTTTAATTGTAGAATCAGAAAAAAAAGTTGGAGGAATAATAAGCACTAAAAAAGAAAATGGTTTTTTATGTGAAAATGGACCAAACACAGTTCTTCTAAATAATGATGCTATAAATGAGATTATTAAGGATTGTGGTTTATTTGAACAAATAATTTTTCCAAAAAAATCTGCTCAAAAAAATCGATTTATTTTTAATAACAATCAAATACAAGCCTTACCTAATAATCCTATCGGCATATTTACTACTTCTTTATTAAATCCGTGGGATAAAATTCAAATAATAAAAGAAATTTTCAAACCTAATAAACAAGCTAATTTAAGTGTAAAAGATTTTTTTGACTATAGATTTAGCTCCAATTTCACCAATCAATTTGTCGAACCTTTTCTTACAGGAGTATATGCTGGAGACATAAATAAAATGAGCATGAAACATGCTTTAAAAAGAATATGGGAATTACAACAAAAAGACGGAAGTATTATTAAGGGCATTTTAAAAAATATATTATCAAAAAAGAAAACTCCAATTTTTAATTTCAAAAATGGGCTTAGTCAACTAACAGAAAAAATAAAAGAAAATCTTGGAGATAAAATTCTGACACAACATTCAGTCAGTTCTATTAACAAAACACCATCAGGTTTTGAGTTAACAATAAATGACAAAGAATACAAGTGTAAAAATATTATTTCTACAATCCCTTCCTTTGCTCTAGCTAATTTAATTAAAGATAAAAATTTAAAAACACAATTAAATTTAGTTCGTTATGCCCCTGCTGAAGTTTTTCATTTCGGCTTTAATCAAAAGGACATCAGAAATCAAATTAACGGATTCGGACTATTAACAAAAAAAACTGACAATAAATCTTACCTAGGTGTTCTTTTCAACAGTGAAATTTTTGAGCATGTAAGTGATGATAATACTAAATTATTTACGGTTATTGTTGGAGGAGAAAGGCAAGCTCATTTATGTAAAAAAAATTACGATGAACTTCAAAATATAATCGAGCGTGAGTTAGTAGGACTTATTCAATCAGAAAAAAAACCATTTTTCACAAATCATTACAGTTATAAAAAAGGAATCCCTCAATATCTTCTAAACCATCAAGATTTATTAGATGCTATTAATGATTTTGAAGAAAAGAACAAAAACTTTTTTATCTCTGGAAACTACATAAAAGGAGTTTCAGTAAGCGATTGTATTAAGAATGCAAAAGAATTAGTTATAAATCTTAACTTAGCAAACCAATAATCCTATCAAATGAAAAATATATTTTTTTTTATTGCCACAATTTTCTTAATTGTAGTAGCAGTATTTTACACACAAAAATCTGAGGAAATTATCCACTTCAATAAAATTTACCAATATCCATCTGAAGGACCAAAAGCAAGAAAAGCCTGGGATACAAAAAGATTAGTAAATCCTGAAACTGGAATGATGCCTAAAAATATTAGAAAAAAAGAATTGGCTTTTACTAATGATATGCCAAACGATTTAAACAATACAAATCTCGATTGGATTGCTGCGGGACCATTTAATGTTGGAGGACGAACTAGAGCTCTAGCCATAGATGTTTTAGATGAAAATATATTATTGGCAGGAGGTGCTTCTGGCGGAATGTGGCGATCTACCAATTTTGGTCAAAGTTGGAATAAAACTACTAAATCCCTTCAATTACATAATGTTACTTGTTTAAAGCAAGACATCAGACAAGGAAAAGAAAACGTTTGGTACCACGGAACAGGAGAACTTACAGGTTCTTCTGCAAGTGGAACAGATGCTTATTTTGACGGAAACGGGATATATAAATCAACAGATGGTGGGTTAAGCTGGGATTCTGTTCCGGGAATACAACTCTTAACAAATGGAGATACAATTTTTACATCCGATAATAATTCTGCTGCAGGTGCATTTAACGAGTTTGATTTTATTTGGAATATTGCTCTTGACCCAACAAATAATGAACAAGATGAAATATACGCTGCAACTTATGGATCTATACATCAATCTTTAGATGGTGGCTTAAGTTGGGTAAGAAGATTAGGAGGTGGAACTGCATACTATAACAATGTTGAAGTAACTTCTTCAGGGGTAGTATATGCAACATTAAGCTCTGACGGAACAGACAAAGGGATTTGGAGATCTACGGATGGCATTAGTTTCGTGAATATTTTACCTGATAACTTTCCTCAAGTATATGGCAGAACAGCTATAGGAATTAATCCATCAGATGAAAATGAAATCTATTTCTTAAGCTCTGAAACTGAAGGGGAAGGACAATTTACCAATACCTTTTTTGAAGGACAAACCTGGACTTCTTTATGGAAATATAATTATTTATGCGATGATGGTGCTAACGAATGTGGAAATTGGCAAAATTTATCTGAAAATATACCAGCAAACCAAGCTACTACCTTTGATAATTTTAATTCTCAAGGAGGGTATGATTTATTAGTAAAAGTGAAGCCCGATGAACCAAATGTTGTTTTTATTGGAGGAACAAATTTATGGAGATCAACAGACGGCTTTACAAGCAATGAAAACACAAATCAAATTGGTGGATACTATAAAGGTTCTGACCACGGGTATGGCAACTGGGATATTTATCAAGACCATCATCCCGACCAACATGAACTATTATTTTTACCATCAAATCCAAATGTTATTTTGAGTGGAAACGATGGTGGCGTTTATTTATCCACTAACTGTTTAAGCACCCCCCACCTATGGCAAAGATTAAATAATGGCTATCAAACAACTCAACTTTATTCTGTCACTTTAGGAAAAGGTAATAGCGATTTAATGGTTGGAGGTTTTCAAGATAATGGTAATTTTTTAACTAATTCCAAAGACGAAAAAGCTAGTTGGGAAATGCCATTTAATGGCGATGGCTCTTACAACGCTATCGCAGATAATGAAGAAGATTTTTATCTTCAGATTCAGAGAGGTGTTTTATTTAAAATGAAACTTAACAATAACGGACAAGTATTAAGTTATAACAGAATGGATCCATTAGGTGCTGACACTAATAACTATGAGTTTATTAATTATCTAACAATGGACCCTAATGATGATGATATTTTGTACTTCCCAAATGGTCGTAAACTTTGGAGAAATAATTCCTCTTCTGATTTTGAGTACAATAATTCACAGCTTAGGTCTAACCAAGGATGGGATTTGTTTAGTGACACATGTAAAAGAGAAATAACTGCAATAGATGTATCAACTTCTCCAGCAAATACAGTATATGTTGGGACTGCTGGCAAGTATATATATAAAATTGAAAATGCTAACTCTGGCGATCAATCATTTACACAAATAAGTAATTTACCTACGGGTTTTGATGCAAATATTTCAGCTATAGAAATTGATCCTTCCAACGACCAAAGAGTTCTTGTATTAACATCTAATTATCAGAGTTACAGTTTATTTTTTACTGATAATGGTGGAGAATCATGGAAAAAAGTTGGTGGTAATCTTGAAGAAACATTAAGCGGTGGAGGTAATGGACCGTCAATGAGAACCGCAGAAATTGCAATTTTAGGACAGGACACTTTATATATGGTTGGAGGAAGCACAGGCCTTTTTGCTACTAAAAATTTAGAGGGATTAGAAACAAAATGGACTCTTATTGGAGCTCATGAGTTTGGAGGAGTGGTGGTGGAAAATATTCAATACCGATCAAGTGATGGAAAATTAGCAGTTGGAACTCATGGCACAGGTATATATACCACAAGTATTG
The DNA here is from genome assembly GCA_042091225.1 of Cryomorphaceae bacterium. Lineage (GTDB taxonomy): Bacteria > Bacteroidota > Bacteroidia > Flavobacteriales > UBA7312 > JABAYQ01. Next base: position 9,842 of record JBELHW010000042.1, read on the forward strand.
AAACTATTTATGACGTATATCCAATTTGGTCTTATAATTGCTTAGAAGGCAATTGTATTGATATTGTAGATGGTACAGGTGAGTTTACTACAATTGAAGAATGTGAAGAAAATTGTTTTGAACCATTAAAAGACAATAAAATTTACCCTAATCCTAGTACTAATTACTCTATTGTAGAATGGAATTCCACCCTAATGTTTGAAACCCTAACTCTTTCTGACTCTGAAGGAAAAATTTTACAAAAGTGGAATATTGAAAACACTGATAATTTGAGAATAAACACAAATAACTTAAGTGCAGGAATATACTTTGTAACATTAAAAGGAGCTGAAAATAAACTAGTTGAAAAACTAGTTATTATAGATTAAGAAAAGGATTTAATCTGGTTCTCCAACATATTAATTTTGGTTTGAGCATCAGATTGTTTTTTCTTTTCCATTGCAACTACTTGTTCTGGAGCATTATCAACAAATCTTTGATTTGATAACTTTTTATTTACCGAATTTAAAAAACCTTTGGTATAATCTAATTCTTGATTTAACTTAAGTAATTCGTCTTCAATGTCAAGGCTCTGAGCTAAGGGAACGAAAAATTCATTGCTTCCTACTCTAAAAGAAAATGCACCATCTACTTTATCGTCTACATACTCAATTTGATCTATATTAGACATCTTAGCAATAAGTGTATCAATAGACTTATCAAATTCATCGTTTATTTTAATATACAATGATAAGGACTCTTTATTAGGGATTTGTTTACTTTTTCTAATATTTCGTATACCAGAAATCACCTCAGCACCAATATTAAAAGAATTCAAAATAGATGAATCAACTTTGGAAGATTGAGGCCATGAAGCAACAATAATATCTTCATCTCTTTCCTTAATTAAATGCCAAATTTCTTCTGTAAGAAAAGGCATGAAAGGATGTAGTAATTTTAATACAGTTTCTAATAATTCTATTGTAGAGTTATATGTTTTTTTATCAATTGGGGCTTGATAAGAAGGCTTTATAGCTTCCAAATACCAGGAGCAAAAATCGTCCCAAACAAGTCTGTAAGAACTCATTAATGCTTCAGAAATTCTAAATTGATCAAACGATTTTTCTATCTCTGTAATTGTAACTTTAGTCTTATTTGAAAACCAATTTATAGCAATTTTTGAGGATTCTGGCTGTTCAATTTCTTTAACCTTCCATCCTTTAATTAAACGAAAAGCATTCCAGATTTTGTTAGAGAAATTTCGTCCTTGTTCACATAAAGATTCGTCAAAAGGCAAATCATTTCCGGCAGGAGAAGACAACAACATACCAACTCTTATACCATCAGCTCCATATTTATTAATTAGTTCTATAGGGTCAGGAGAGTTTCCGAGAGACTTCGACATTTTTCTACCTAATTTGTCTCTTACAATTCCTGTTAAATAAACGTTTTTAAATGGGATTTCTTTTTGATATTCTTTACCTGCCATTATCATTCTAGCTACCCAAAAGAATAAAATTTCAGGTGCAGTTACTAAATCTTTAGTAGGATAATAATATTCTATTTCCTTGTTGTTTGGATTTCTTATTCCATCGAAAACTGAAATAGGCCAAAGCCATGAAGAAAACCAAGTATCTAATACATCGTCATCTTGTCTTAAATCTTCAATAGTAACATCCGGTTTTTTTTCTTTAGCAAGTTCTAATGCTTCCATTTTGGAGTTAGCAACAACAAAATTGTTACCATCATAAAAATAAGCTGGAATTTGTTGGCCCCACCAAAGTTGTCTTGACAAACACCAATCTTTTATATTTTCCATCCAATGGCGATAAGTATTTTTGAATTTTTGAGGATAAAAATTTATCTCATTATTCATTACACAATCTAAGGCTGGTTTCGAAAATTCTTCCATTTTCAAAAACCATTGCATGGAAAGTTTAGGTTCAATTACAGCATCCGTTCTTTCTGAATAACCTACTTTGTTTGAAATATTTTCAATTTTTTCAATCAAGCCTGCTTGTTGTAAATCTTTTACAATTTTTGATCGTACTTCAAAACGATCTAATCCGATATATAATTGTCCTGTTTCATTAATAGTACCATCGTCATTAAAGATATCAATTACATCTAGTCCATGTTTATCTCCTAATTGATAGTCATTAATATCATGAGCAGGGGTAACTTTTAAGGCTCCAGTACCAAATTCAATATCTACATATTCATCAAATATAAATGGGACTGATCGATTAATTAAAGGAACAATTGCTTTCTTTCCTTTTAAATGAGCATATCTTTCATCATTTGGATTGATACAAATAGCACTATCCCCTAAAATTGTTTCTGGTCTAGTGGTAGCAATAACTACTGATTCGTTGCTATCTTCTATTTTATAACTTATGTAAAATAATTTCGAATCTACTTCTTTATGGATAACTTCTTCGTCTGAAAGAGCAGTTTGTGCGGAAGGATCCCAGTTGACCATTCTGACTCCACGATAAATCAAACCTTTATTGTAAAGATCAACAAAAACCGATATTACAGACTCACTTAATTCGGGGTCCATAGTAAATTTTGTGCGGTCCCAATCACAGGAAGCGCCGAGTTTTTTTAGTTGCTCTAAAATAATACCTCCGTGTTTTTCTTTCCAATCCCAAGCATGAACCATAAATTCCTCTCTTGAAAGATCATTTTTATCAATACCTTCATTTGCTAACTTCTGAACTACCTTTGCTTCGGTAGCAATTGAGGCATGATCCGTTCCAGGAACCCAACAAGTGTTGTATCCTTTCATCCTAGCTTTTCTGATAAGTACGTCTTGAAGAGTATTATTCAACATATGCCCCATATGCAATACACCAGTAACATTTGGAGGAGGTATTACAATAGAATATGGTTCTCTTTCATCCGGAGATGATGAAAAATAATTTTTGTTTATCCAATGGTCGTACCATTTAGATTCAGAAATAGTAGGATTGTATATTTTTGGTATGCTCATTAATAAAATGATTGGTCGTCAAATTTAATAAAAATTAAAAGTTTATTAGCTTAGTTTTAAGGTTTTAGAATACAATAATTTACTATTTTTGTTGTTTGTATAATGATTAATCAAAATTTAATTAAAATGAAAAATATTTTTTTAGCATTTGCATTATTATTCAGCTTCTCAACCTTTGCTCAAAATAATGCAACAAGTCCAAATGAAAATGTAAACGGACCAGTAATGGAATTTGAGACTACTGTTTTAGATTATGGAGTAATTGATCATAAATCTGATGGTAATAGAAAATTTGTTTTAACAAATACTGGTAATGCACCTCTAATTATTTCTAATGCTAAAGGAAGTTGTGGATGTACAGTTCCTACATGGTCAAGAAATCCACTAGCTCCAGGACAATCTACTGAAATTGGTGTAAAGTATGACACTAAAAGAATTGGAAAATTCACCAAAACGATTACTCTAACAACTAACTCTAAAGAAAAAACAAAAATTCTTACAATTAAAGGAGAAGTTTCAAAACCTGCTGCAAAAGCTGTAGCTCCTGCAAAAACTAATAAGTCTCCATTAGAAGTTAAGTAACTTTAAAATTATATATTAACTTACCTCCATGTAATATGGGGGTATTTTTTTGTTTTAATTATGCCTCAAATATCTAATAAAGGGCTCGCAATGCCTGAGTCTCCAATAAGAAAGCTAGTTCCTTTTGCTGAGAAAGCGAAAAAAAATGGCAAACATGTTTTTCATTTAAACATTGGCCAACCAGATATAGAATCTCCACAATATTCACTTAAAGCCATACAACAATTTGACAAGAAAGTTGTAAAATATAGCCATTCTGCTGGCTTTGAAAGTTATAGAAAAGGCTTAGCTACCTATTATAACGAATTAGGAATAGATATAACTTTTTCTGATTTGTTGGTAACAACAGGTGGTTCAGAAGCATTGCTATTCGGCTTAAACTCTTGTTTAGATGCTGGAGATGAAATTATTATTCCTGAACCTTTCTATGCCAATTATAACGGATTCTCTACTTCCTCAGGCGTTGTAGTAAAACCTATATCTACTTCAATAGATAATGGATTTGCTCTTCCTGAAATAGAAGAATTTGAAGCCCTGATAACAAATAAAACAAAAGCAATTCTAATATGTAATCCTGGTAATCCTACAGGTTATTTATATTCTAAACAAGAGTTAGAAACGTTAAGAGATATTGTAATCAAACACGATTTGTTTTTATTTGCAGACGAGGTTTATAGAGAATTTTGTTATGACGGTTTCACCCACCATTCGGTATTAAACATTGAAGGACTTGAAAATAATGCCATTGTTATTGATTCAACTTCTAAAAGATATAGCATGTGTGGCATAAGAGTTGGCTGTATAATTTCGAAAAACAAGGAGGTTATTTCTACTGCATTAAAGTTTGCACAGGCTAGACTTTCTCCTCCTACTTTTGGACAAGTTGCAGGTGAGGCTGCGCTTCAAACGCCTAAATCGTATTTTGATCAAGTGAGTAAAGAGTATATAGAAAGAAGAAACTTACTCATTGATGGATTAAACAAAATAGATGGGGTTATATGTCCTAAGCCTAAAGGTGCTTTTTATTGCATAGCTCAATTACCAGTTGATGATGCAGATAAATTTGCTCAATGGTTATTAGAAGAATTCGACCATAACGGAAATACGCTAATGGTCGCTCCAGCTGCTGGTTTTTATTCTAACTCAGAATTAGGAAAACAACAAGTACGAATTGCTTATGTGTTGAACAAAGATTCTCTTTCAAAAGCTATTGAATGCCTAAGTCAGGCTCTAAAAATTTATCCTGGAAGATTGATATGATTAATATAGAAGACTTTAATAAAAAGGTAATAAAGAAGAAAAAAGAACATCGTAAGTTTTTTTCAAAATTAAAAAATATAAATCCTAAAAAGTTGGATCAATATATCCATCCTATTCACGATGAAGTTTTCTCTTGTACTGATTGTTTAAAGTGTGCCAACTGTTGCAAAACAACAAGCCCAATATTTTCAGATAGAGACATTTCCCGTATAGCCAAACACTTGAGAACAAAACCTTCTGTTTTAACCGATAAATATTTAAAACTTGAT
>JBELHW010000097.1:0-2945 GCA_042091225.1 Cryomorphaceae bacterium
CTGTAACAAACTTCCAATTGTATTAAATCGGACCGCAAAGATACTATTTTATTAAGCCTGTAAACAAATATTATACTAAAATTTTACTAAAAAAGGATAACTAATTAAACTTCATCGATTTACAAAAATCTTTGATGAGTAATAACTGTGAAAACTTTATTTTATTTAATTGCGTTCATCTTACTTTTCTAATATCTTTGCAATTCGATTTAAAATCTCATAATAAAGATTAGATAATGATTAAGATTACCTTACCAGATGGAAATATTAGACAGTTTGACTCTGGCATAAAACCAATTGAGATTGCAAAAAGTATCAGCGAAGGGTTTGCTAGGAATGTTATTTCTGCAAGTTTTAATGGAGAAACGGTAGAAACTACGACTCCATTAGATAAAGACGGCTCTCTTGTTCTTTATACTTTTAATGACGATGAAGGTAAAAAAGCTTTCTGGCATTCATCTGCTCATGTATTGGCTGAATCAATTTTAAAATTTCATCCAAATGCTAAATTAACAATTGGTCCAGCAATTGATAATGGTTTTTATTATGATATAGACCTAGGAGGTGAGATAATTTCTGAGAAAGATTTTTCCAATATTGAAAAGAAATTTCTAGAATTGGCTAGAGGCAAACATGAATTCACAATGCGTTCTGTTTCAAAATCAGAAGCCTTATCCTTATACAAGGAAGAGGGCAATCCTTATAAAGTAGAATTGATTGAGGGATTGATTGATGGTGATATTACATTTTGTGACCACAGTGATTTTACAGATTTGTGTCGTGGTGGACATATTCCAAATACAGGGATAATAAAGGCTATAAAGATTATGAACGTTGCGGGTGCATATTGGCGTGGTGACGAAAAAAACAATCAGTTAACACGTCTTTACGGTATATCGTTTCCTAAACAAAAAATGCTCACAGAGTATTTAGAATTATTAGAGGAAGCTAAAAAAAGAGATCATAGAAAATTAGGAAAAGAATTAGAACTTTTCACATTCTCTCAAAAAGTAGGTGCAGGTTTACCATTATGGCTTCCTAAAGGAGCCGCTTTGAGAGGGCGCTTAGAAGATTTCCTAAAACAAGCTCAGAAAAAAGCGGGTTATGAAATGATAATGACACCGCACATAGGACAGAAAGAACTATATGTTACTTCGGGTCATTATGAAAAATATGGTGAGGATAGTTTTCAAGCTATCAAAACCCCAAAAATGGATGAAGAGTTCTTACTAAAACCAATGAATTGCCCCCATCATTGTGAAGTATATAATTTTAAACCTTATTCATACAAGGATTTACCAAAGAGGTTTGCAGAATTTGGTACAGTATATAGATATGAGCAGAGTGGAGAATTACATGGTTTAACTCGTGTAAGAGGATTTACTCAAGATGATGCTCACATTTTTTGTACTCCAGAACAATTAGATCAAGAATTTAAAAATGTTATAGACCTTGTACTATACGTTTTTGGATCTCTTGGTTTTAAAGAATTTACGTCACAGGTATCGGTAAGAGATAAAAATAATCCAAAGAAATATATCGGAGATATAAAAACATGGGAAATTGCTGAAAATGCAATTATAAGTGCTGCATCAGACAAAGGATTAAATTATGTTATTGAAGAAGGTGAGGCTGCTTTTTATGGGCCTAAATTAGATTTCATGGTTAAAGATGCGTTGGGGAGAAAATGGCAGTTAGGAACAATTCAAGTTGACTACAATTTACCTGAACGTTTCGATTTAACCTATAAAGGGGCCGATAATCAACTTCACAGACCCGTGATGATTCACAGAGCACCATTTGGATCTATGGAACGATTTATTGCTGTTTTACTTGAGCATACAGGAGGAAACTTCCCCTTATGGTTAACTCCAGACCAAGTTATCATTCTGCCAATCAGTGACAAATATCAAAAATATACCGAAAAAGTTTTACATTTGTTAGAAAATTCCGAAATTCGCGCGCTTGTAGACAATAGAAGCGAGAAAACAGGAAGAAAAATTAGAGATGCAGAAGTCAGCAAAATACCTTACATGGTAATTGTTGGCGAGAAAGAGGAAAGTGAAGAAACCGTATCCATCAGAAGACACGGAGAAGGCGATCTAGGAACATTTAGTATTGATGGGTTTATATCCCTCATAAAAAAAGAAATTAAGAACACAATTGTAGCGTTTAACAATTAATTAAGAACCCTTTTAAAACAGGATTAAATTTATAAGTCATAGCAATAAGAAGAAAAAGGTCTAGAGGACCAGCAAGAATTATTAAAGAAGACCAGCATAGAATTAACGATAAAATTCGTTATGTAGATCAAGTTAGGCTGGTAGGAGACAATATTAAAGTAGATGTCTACCCGTTAGCAACTGCAAAGGCAATGGCTATTGAACAAGGTTTAGACCTAGTTGAGATTTCACCCAAAGCAGTTCCGCCGGTATGTAAGATTATCGACTACAAGAAATTCTTGTATGAACAAAAGAAACGAGATAAAGTCATGAAGTCTAAAGCGACTAAAGTGATCGTAAAAGAAATTCGTTTTGGACCACAAACAGATGAGCATGATTATGAATTTAAAAAGAAGCATGCTATAAAATTTTTACAAGATGGTGCTAAGTTAAAAGCGTTTGTATTCTTTAAAGGGAGATCAATCATTTTTAAAGAACAAGGTCAAATACTTTTACTGAAATTAGCTCAGGAATTAGAAGAGTATGGTAAAGTGGAGCAATTACCAAAATTAGAAGGTAAGCGTATGATTATGTTTATCGCTCCAAAAAAATCAAAATAAAAACTGTCCTTAAAGGTCAGCAAAGATAATAAGCGAGAATAAAAAAAAGGAGAAATGCCTAAAATGAAAACCAAATCTAGTGCCAAAAAACGTTTTAAGTTGACAGGTTCTGGAAAAATCAAAAGAAAGCACGCGTTTAAAAGTCACATCTTAACAAAGAAGT
>JBELHW010000043.1:0-14906 GCA_042091225.1 Cryomorphaceae bacterium
ATTAACGCTAAAGTTAACAGTAACTAATTCACAAGTCTGGCAAGAACCATCGTCAGCATTTGCTAATTCGTTATAATTCCAAGCTACAGGATCGGTACACCCTAATATCTCGTCAATACATTCAGAACAAGAACCATAAGTGTCGTTAATTGTAGAACCTGGGCTTACTAAACGATTTGCATAGGTAGCGAAATCTGTTACTGGTGCACATTCAGCTCCTGCATTCATATCGTCAACTAAATCCTCTTGATCAGCCCAGTTATCTACTTCATATTTGTATTCAACATCACCCACAAAGTCGAATGTACCTGAATAGATACCATCTCCGTCTTCATCAGTCAATAAGTAACAGTCTCCACACCAACCAGTAAATGGACCAGTAATGTAAACGTTAGTGAATTCAATATCTGAGCACGACATATCTACATTAAATATAGTTGAGTGTATACATGAACCATTATCTACATTAGCTTCTGGATTGTAATTTATAGCAGTTTCATCTGTACATCCAGCTACTATACCTATAGCACACTCAGTACACTCACCAAAACATAGGACTGGTAAATTAATAGTATCTCCACATTCGACAGAAAAATAATAATTTGGCGCTGGGTCACCAGTTTGCGGGTTGACTCCTAAAGCGCATTCATCTGGAGCATTTCCTACAACTCCCCAGCCTGACCAATCATCTGCCGCCCCACTAAGAGCATGAACATATTCATAATCTCCAGTAGGCAAAGTAATAGAGCCAGAGTATATGCCGTCTAAATCTTCATCTTCTAAGGTTACACCCCATGACCCCCAAAACTCATTGTTATCGCCAAAAGAATCCCAGCTCCCATTAATCATAACATTATCGTAATCGGCATTTACCACATTAGATGCGTCTACATTAAAAGTAATTGTTGCTGTTTCGTTACACTCTCCGCAAGAGCCATCGTCAACAGTAGCGTCAGGATTAAAATTAGGATAACTCTCATCGGTGCACCCTGAAATAGGACCAGCTACATATTCTCCAAAAATGTTATCAAAATAGATAATATTATCTTGAGTACGTCCGTTTAAATCAAAGTCAGGAAAGATAATAATCTGATCAACAATCTGAGGATATTGGCCTATATATGGAGAAAAGTCAAATGTTAATTGTTCCCACTGATTTACAACAGTATTACTAACTTTTATTTCTGTTAATGCAGCATTTGAAGGGTCTGCAAACTTTAGTCCAACATCACTAATAACTGACTTCCAAACCATTATAGATATAGAGGAATTATACTCATCAAATGAAAAAGAACCTAAATCTGTTCCATGAGTCGATTCGCAACCTGCCCAAGGAGCTCCTTGTTGAAGGGCTGTAAATTTAGCTACTGTTGCAGATGCGTTTAAAGCATCAGGGCTAGGATTAGATACTATTTCTAATGATGGATTGGTATGGTTTTCAAAAACTGTCCAACCCCAATTAGCTCCAAAACCATCAGGTTCAAAATCAATTGGAATATTAAAATTTTGTTGAGCAATCAGAGTTCCGGAAAAAAGAAAAAACAAAAAGAAAATTGTTTTTTTAACAAACTCTCTATAAATAATGTGCATTAGTGTAAAAATTAAGGTTAGGTGTATTAAAATTTCTACAATATAATCCTTTTTTCTTTGTGTAAAATTTAAACTTATCTTTATTGGTTTTATACGTTTAAGCTCCTGATCTTAAAATCTTTTCTATTTTCTTTCCCTTTGCAAGCTCATCTACAAGCTTGTCAAAATAACGCACTTTTTTGGTTAAAACATTATCTATCTCATCAATGCGATAACCACAAATCACCCCAGTTATTAAATGAGCATTAGAATTTAGTATCGCTTTATTAAAGAAAGTTTCAAAAGTATCTTTATTGTTTATCGAGTTTTGTAATTGGCCTTGGTTAAATCCGGTTAACCATTCTATAACTTGAAAAAGTTATTTTTTTGTTCTTCCCTTTTTTTCAATTTTGGATAAATAATGAGGAAACACTTGTGAAAAAGTCAGTTTTGCAATTGCCTGATGATGTTTTAAAGTTGCTTTCATGTTTTTGTAAAAATAGTCTGTTTTTAAAAATAGACTATTTTCCTATTTTATTTTTTACGATGTTTTATCACCTTCGATTCAATAGAAAATATAAGCTCTTCAGCAATATTTTTAGTTAAATCACCAGCACGCTCCAACTTCCTTACGCAAGATAAGAGATAGAATAGCTTTTCTGCATTTTCTTGCTTATAATTTTCAATAATTGCACTACTTCCGTTCGAATTAATTGTGTTTAGAAGCTCATCTTGTTTAAACACTCTTCGCGCTAATTTGGTGTCATCTTTTTCAAAAGCATCAATGACATTTTCCATCATAAGTTGACACTGACTAAACATTTCTTCAATTCTTACATCCTTAATTGCTTTAGTTGGAAAAGGTTCGTTTATTTTATTTACATAGTTTGCAATACCATCGGCTATATCGGCAATTCTTTCCAATTCGTGGTTAATTTTATAGACCGAAAGAACAAAGCGTAAATCCACAGCAACAGGAGAATAAAGTGCTAAAATATTTTCGCAATCTCGATCTATTTTTAACTCTAAAGAGTTAATTCTTTTTTCGGTATTTGTTATTTCTGCCGCAAGGTCTTTGTCAAACTCTAATAGCGCTTTTTCACTTTTTTGTAATTGATTATCTACTGCTAAAAACATGCTTAGCAGTTCTTTTCTAAGGTCGTTTATTTCTTGTTCTAAATGTGTCATAGTAAAAGTATTAACCAAACCTTCCGGTAATGTAGTTTTGAGTACGTTCTTTTTTGGGGTTTCTAAATATTTCTTCTGTTTTGCCAAATTCTATTAGGTCACCCATATAGAAAAAAGCTGTATCATCACTAACTCTACTTGCTTGCTGCATATTGTGTGTAACGATAACAATACTATATTTCTTTTTTAGCTCATGAATTAGTTCTTCCACTTTAGCTGTAGAAATAGGATCTAACGCTGAGGTAGGTTCGTCCATTAATAATACCGACGGTTCTACTGCTAAAGCTCTAGCAATGCATAAGCGTTGTTGTTGTCCTCCTGAAAGTGCTAAAGCTGATTTTTTTAAATCGTTCTTTACTTCATCCCATAAAGCAGCTTGCTTTAAAGATTTTTCTACTCTTTCGTTTAAAAACTCTTTGTCTTTTATGCCTTGAATAGATAGGCCGTAAGTAACATTGTCATAAATGCTTTTAGGAAACGGATTAGGTTTTTGAAAAACCATTCCTATATTTTTTCTTAGTTCATCAACTTTAATTTTCTTACTATAAATATTTTCATCTTGCATAAAGACCTCCCCTTCCATTCTAAAGGAGTCAATATAATCGTTCATTCTATTAAAAACCCTTAAAAAGGTAGATTTTCCACATCCTGAAGGACCAATAAAAGCAGTTACATTATTTTTTTCTATTTTAATATTAACGTCTTTTAAGGCTTGGGTTTGGTCGTAAAACACATTAAGTCCTTTTGTTTCTAAAATATATTTTTTCTCTGATGTCATTTTTACCTATAAATTTTCTTTTCCCATCTATTTCTTAAATAAACAGCTATTCCGTTCATTATAAATGTAATGATTAATAAAATAATTATTGCTGCGGCAGCATTTACTGTAAATCCATGTTGTGGTCTTGAAACCCAGTTAAAAATTTGAATTGGCATTACTGTAAATTCATCCATAGGAGAACTAGGAGCAAAAGGAACATAAGCTAGGGCTCCAACAACAATAAGAGGGGCTGTTTCTCCTACAGCTCTAGAAATAGCTAATATTACACCCGTTAAGATACCGCCGAATGCCCCTGGCAATACCTGATGCCAAATAGTTTGCCATTTAGTAGCTCCAAGGCCATAAGATGCAGCTCTAATACTTGGGGGTACCGCTCTAATTGCCTCTCTTGTCGCCACAATAATTATAGGAAGAATTAGTAATGCTAATGTAAAAGCACCAGCCAAAACACTATTGCCCATTTTGAAAACTCTAACAAAAATTTCTAAGCCAAGTAATCCATAAATAATGGATGGAACCCCTGCAAGGTTTGAAATATTTACTTCTAATATGGAAGAAAGCATACTCTTTTTACCATACTCTTCTAAATATACTCCTGCTGCAACTCCTAGTGGAAAAGCGATAAGGGTAGTAAAGCTTAAAAGCCAAAGAGAGCCTGTCCATGCAGTAAAGATTCCGGCTTTTTCCCACTTCCTGGAGGGTAAACTTTTCATAAAGTCCCAATCAATTCGTGCTAATCCGTCAATTAATATATTACCGATAAATATAGCCAAGACAATAAGGCCTAAAAAGGTACATAAAATCCCGACATATTCGAATGCCTTGTCTTTTATTCTATTTATTTTTGAATTAGTCATATTGCTCTCTAAATTTCTTTCTAACCCAGAAACTAATATTATTTAAAATAAAGGTAAAAACAAATAAAGTCATACCTGCTGCAAAAATTGTTCTGTACTCCAATGATCCGTGAGGAACGTCTCCTAAACTAACCTGAACAATATATGCTGTTATGGTTTCGATAGGGACAAGAGGATTGGCTGTTAATCTTGGTTGTTGTCCTGCTGCGATTGCTACAATCATCGTTTCTCCAATAGCTCTAGAAAAAGCCAATATAACAGAAACTATTATTCCTGATGAAGCGGCTGGCACCATAACTTTAAACGAAGTTTGAAAACGAGTTGATCCTAAACCGTATGAAGCATTTCTTAACGACTTTGGAACCGCTTGAAGAGCATCTTCACTAAGAGAGCTCACAAAAGGAATAATCATTATTCCCATCACAATACCTGCCGATAGTGCGTTAAAACCAGCCATGTCTGGAATAAGTTTTTGTAAAAAAGGAGTAACCACCATCAGAGCAAAAAAACCATAAACTACTGTTGGTACTGCAGCTAAAACCTCAAGCATTGGTTTTACTGTTTTTCTAAACTTTTTAGGAGCGTATTCGCTAAGATAAACTGCAATAATTAAACCAATTGGTAAGGCAACAGAAACAGCAATTACAGTTGTAAGTAATGTCCCTGAAATAAGAGGCATTATTCCAAAATGCTTGTTGGCAAAAAGAGGGGTCCACTGATCGTCAGTAAGGAATTCGATTAATGAAACCTCTTTGAAAAAAGTAAAACTTTCGGATAAAAGAACCCAAATAATACCAATGGTAGTTAAAATAGTAATGAGCGCACTTAGGCTCAATATTCCTTCAATTATTTTTTCTTTAACTCTTCTATTCATTTTAAACTTAAATAGTCCGAACAAACTATGTTGTTCGGACTTTTTATTGTAACTAACCCAAATTATTTAGAGTAGAGCGTTATTTTGCAAACGCATTAAACTTCTCTATCTCTTTTGCATATTCCGCATCAGGAAGAGGAATATATCCTACTTCCGTAACTAAAGAGGAAGCACTTTCTAAATAGAACGAAACAAACTCCTTAACTTCAGCTTTTTCTACTGCTACACTACTAACATAAATAAAAATTGGCCTAGAAAGAGGTGCATAAGTACCATTCCCTACTGTTTCTAAAGATGGTAAAACAACTCCATTTCCGTTATCCACCCCAACCAATCTTAACTTATCTTTATTTTCTTCGTAATAAGCTAATCCGAAAAATCCTAATGCATTTTTATCTGTTGCAATTCCTTGAACAAGAACATGATCATCTTCTGAAGCAGTATAATCTCCTCTAGTTCCTACTTTTTTTCCACAAACAACCTCCGCAAAATAATCGTAAGTTCCAGAAGCAACACCTGGTCCATATAAATTTAACTCAACATGTGGCCAACCTTCTCTTACCTCATCCCAATACATAACAGTACCTTGAGCTTCAGGAACCCAAATTTTGTTGAGCTCCTCAACAGTTAGATAATCTACCCAATCGTTTTCAGGGTTTACCAATACGGCTAAACCATCATAAGCTACGCTTAACTCTTGAAATCCGACACCTATCTCTTGACAAGCCTTAGCTTCTTTTGCTTTAATAGGACGAGACGCATTGTTAATATCTGTTTCTCCCCTCATAAACTTTTTAAAACCACCTCCAGTTCCGGAAACTCCTACAGTGACGTTGACTTTTGACTGTACTACCCTAAACTCTTCAGCTACAGCTTCAGTGATTGGATAAACCGTACTAGATCCATCAATTTTAATTGCCCCACTCAATTCGTTGGAGTTAGTTGACTTTTGATCACCACCACCACAAGCTACCAAGGCTAATGCTGAAATGGATAAAATTAATTTGCTTAATGTTTTCATATGATTTATAGTTATTTAATTTTTATCAAAAGTAGATGGATAATCACAATCTAAGCTTAAGTTAATGTTAATAAAACAAGAAAATAAATGGTGTTTGTGTTAAGTTAATGTTAAGAGATTAGCTTTTAATAGTACAAATACATGCAAAAAAATGTTTTGATCTTGTGTTGCTAGAAAGACTTGCCTTTTAATAAAAAGAATATGACCATTTGAAACCGAAAGTCATCCCAGGATGATAGGAGCTATACACTTGATCGTCTATAGAATAAGATCTTGTTACCATTTCTCTTTTCTGATCCATTAGGTTTTTTACACTAAGTGTAAATGTTGATTTTTGGTTGTAAACATATATAATGTTTGCATTCAAACTATTAAAAGGCGAAGAATAAATATCAGGCCTATTATTTATTCCTACAATTGAAAGTGTAGAGCCTTGAACATTGTAAAACAAACCTGCATTAAATGGCTTAACCTTGTTTTTATAGGTTAATCCTATGTTTATCAAGTATGGAGCTTGTCCTTGCATTTCTCTTGTGTCACTAAACTTCTCCCCAACCCTTAAATTATTTTGCCTTGAGGCAAGTTCGTCTCTTACAATTGTAGCTTCCGATTTTATAAAAGAAGCATTTACATTTAAAGAAAAGCCTTGCTGAATAGCATCTAAATTTTTTCTTGCCTCTAACTCAATCCCCATTAATCTAGCTTGTCCAGAATTTATAGGCTGTATGTTGTCCTCATCCGATGAATACGCAACTAGCTCAATCGGATTGCTTAAATCTTTTAAAAACCCACTTATAGCAATCGTTTGTCCATTTTCTAAAAAAGATTCGTATCTAAGGTCGTAATTGATTATTGAAGAAGATACCAAATTAATATTACCATTAAATGTTACTCCAGAAAGTACATCTAATATTTGTGCATTTGATTTTTCTTTAAAGGATGGTCTTGCAGTAGTTCTAAAAACAGAGCCTCTTATATTTGAATTTTTATTTAGGTTATAAATAATACTTGCAGTCGGATAAAGACCTATTGGCAAGGTGTCAAGATCAGCAAAAACTGTATAGTCAGATAAAACTAATTCATTATTGTAAGTACGAGAACCGTCTTGATTAACTCCTGAATAATACTGATCATATGACTCAGCTCTTAATCCGAAAACTCCTTTTGTCTGGTCGTCAATATCAATTTCTTCAGAAATATAAAAAGACAAATTAGTCTGTATTCCTTCATATTTATTACTCGCCTGGTATTCTCCTCCAATATAGAAGCCTGTATTTTTCTCAGGGTCATACAAATAATCGGTCAATAATTCGTCCGGATCTCCACTATAAGTGTTTGCTCCATAATTAATAGGAAAAACAATGTATCTTAAAACGTCATAATCTCTTTGCTTGTATGTATAGCCCACACCATATTTTCTTTTCGATTCTCTGTCGAAAAGAATGTGTTCTTTAGTAATATCTATTCGGGAAGCTACATTATATTCGTTTAAGTTTCTCCACATTCTTGAAGGATATCCTGCTCCACTAGGCGAAAAAGAATAGATGGTATCTCCATTATTAAAATCTACTTCGTAAGCCGATTCTCTAACATCTTTGTCTCTAATTTTAGAATAGGTAGGAGATATCTTCCACTCAACTTTAGTTTTCTTTTCATCCAGATTATGAGTTCCCGACAATAATACATTGGTTATAGAGCGTTCGCTATAGTCTAAGTTTTCTTTCTTAACGGTATTGAAATTACTTTCAAAATTATTTTGAAAAAATAAACCCGCTTTTTTTTCTGCATTTTGAAGGTGTAAAAAATTTAACTTATAGCTATCACTTTTATATTTCATAGCCCCACCAAACATCGCGCTTAGAAGAGCAGAATTTTTACCAACGTCTCCTTTTTGTGTCTTAGAAACAAATAAGTCGTTTTCAGAAAGATCAGAAGATTTTTCAAATGAGTTCTGAATTTGATCCTCATAAAATGAAAACTTGTTTTTATATGAGATTGCACCGCTATAGCCTATTGTTTTATCTTTTATTATTTGTTGATCTCCTGCAGAAAAACTAAAACTAGTCCCATTAAAATTAAATCTAGAATTGTTGGTCACATTATTATAAATTTTAAAAAACTGATTGTTAGAAAAATATTCGTTTCCTCTTACTGTTCCCATTTGAGGATTAAATAATAATGTATTTGGCAAAGTTTCTGGATTAATTCTGGGGTCTTGAACAATTTGATTGCTCGTCTGTGAGTTATCTAAAGGAAAATCTCTATTCCCGTCATCAAATGCCAAGAAGTCTGTTTCACTCCCATAATAAGTTAAAAAATTCCCATTCAAATCAACATTTTCATTCATATTAAAAGAAACAGAACCATTTAAACTTTTAACTTCAGGAAAAGATTTAATATTAATATCTACAACCCCACCAGAAAAATCAGCAGGTAAGTCAGCGGTAAAAGACTTTGATACAATTATATTGTCTACTACATTAGTAGGAAAAATATCTATCTGAAGAGAATTTCTGTCGGGGTCTAATCCTGGGATATCTAATCCATTAAATGTTGTTTTAGTGTACCTATCTCCTAAACCACGAACATATACATACTTACCGCCTTGAATAGAAACTCCTGGAACGCGAACTACAGCAGCAGCAGCATTACTATCACCCATTTTTTTGAAATTTTGAGAGGAGATTCCGTCAATTACATTAACAGATTTTTTCTTTATGGCCAATAATGCTGTCTCAGTATTTTTAATTGCTTCAGCGGTTACTGTTACTACTTCAATTGCAATAGAAGAAGATTTTAAACGAATTTGTCCAAGATTTACAACCTCATTTGGCTTAACAACGACATCTTTTAACTCCAAAGTTTCGTAGCCTATAAACGAAAAAGACAATGTATAATTTCCTGGTGCAACTTTTATTTCAAACTTGCCATCAAAGTCTGCAGAGACTCCAATGCTAGTACCCACTATTCCGGCGTTGGCAGCAATCATAGGCTCTGAAAGTTCATTATCAATAATAATGCCCACTATTGTTCCTTCACTAGCAAAGCAAATTTGCGACACAAGTAATAATGCAATAAGAAATGTTTTAAAAATATTTTTCATTTTCTTGACCTTATATTTTCAATTAATTAATATTGAATTAATTAAAAAACTCCACTGTATAAGTGGAGTTTTTTAATTAAAGTATTCTATTTAGTTTTCTACAAAATAACATGACCAACCAACAAATTTAGACTCGTCAGCTCCTACAGATGCATTAGTTACATTTGTAGCATTGAAATTTGCATTACTTCCAGTTTGGTCATCACAAATTTCAGAAACTAAATCCTTACAGTCTTCACCAAGATGAGAAGTGTTAAATTCTAAGTTTGTAAATGTCAAAGCATTAGCTCCATCAGTATTTGTTTCACCATCAATTTCAAAGTCAGATTCGCAAGAGAAGTTGTAGAAGTAAGTATTGCTTACTGTTCCTGTTGCTTCTTTTCTAAAGTCAGCATACTCTCCTCCATCAGGACCAAATCCTTTTAAAGTACCGTTAATCATAGTAAACATGCCTACCATGCTTCCTTCAGGACCATCTATTTCTAAAGAATGATCTGATTCAGCATCAGCAATACCCATAAAGTTATTAATCGTTCCTGAATAAGACTGGTCAATATCAAAAGCATCATCACCTTGAGCCCATACTAAAGCGTGATCGATGTTTACAGAACCTCCAAAGCACTCTATACCATCATCAACGTTTCCAATTACCTCAACATATTCTATTGTTGTTCCGTTTCCAACACCTCCAAGAGTAAGTCCGTTAATTTCGTTGTCATCACCAAGTAAAGTACCTCCATGTCGGATTTGAACGTAACGAATAACACCCGAGTTGTCTGCATTATCAGTACCTCCATATAAGCCGTTAGAATCTGATGCAGGAATGCCTTCTATTTGTTTCTCGTCTGCATCTG
Source organism: Cryomorphaceae bacterium (assembly GCA_042091225.1). Taxonomy (GTDB): domain Bacteria; phylum Bacteroidota; class Bacteroidia; order Flavobacteriales; family UBA7312; genus JABAYQ01. The sequence continues at coordinate 10,248 of JBELHW010000043.1, forward strand.
CTGAAATTTCTGCATTTCCAAGAACAATAAGACCTCCCCAATATCCTTTATATGACTCATCTAAATTTGCAAAACCAGGATAGTTTGAATTAGTATTAGTAATTTGATCTGCAGTAGTTGTAAAAATAATAGGTTCGGAAGCTGTTCCGTCTGCCATTATTTTTCCGCCTCTAGCAACAATTAAAGCACATGCATTAGCCTCTTGACCTGGATAAGCTTTTACTACAGTTCCAGCTTCAATTGTTAAAGTTACTCCAGAAGGAACAACTACACGACCAGAAAGTTCATATACATTATCTTTTGTCCATGTAACGCTTTCAGAAATAACACCTGAATATTCTGTAATAGACTGAGGGCTAGGAGGATCAGAAGGTGTAGTGCCGCTATCTCCACAAGACGCGAAAGCAAAAACTGCTAATAAAATTGTTAGATTTAAAATTGTCTTTTTCATTTTTTTTGATTTCATAAGTTAGTTAATATGGTGCAAATTAAGAGCCTATATTTTGTATTTAGATAAACAAAAGATTAACAAAAAGAGAAAGAATTTTAAGTTTATTATAAAGTTATTGTTAAGTTTTAGAGTCTAGAAATTACTCTATTACTTTGTAGCCAACTCCCTTAACGGTAAGTATGGATTCTTGACCTAACTTTTCTCGAATATTTCTAATATGAACATCAATAGTACGACCACCAACAAACACTTTGGAACCCCATATTTTTTGATAAATTTCTTCCCTAGAAAAAATTTTTCCAGGTTTTGTAGTTAGTAAACAGAAAATTTTAAATTGTTTTTTAGGTAACAATACTTGCGTCTGCTTATAAGTTATTAAATGTGACTGATGATTTATAGTGTATTGGCCTATTAAAGATATTCCTTTGAGGTTCGACTTTGCATATTTGATATTTAGCAAGCCTTTTATTTTATTAATTAGTAGTTTTGGGCTAATCGGTTTTGTAATGTAAGCATTACATCCGGCTGCATAAGCTGCATTTTTTGTGTAATTCTCATCTCTAGCAGATAGCATTACAATTATTAAATCTTGATCTCCTGAAGCTCTAATTTCTTGGCACACCTCAATACCATCAACATCGGGTAACATAATGTCAAGTAAAACTAAATCTGGCTTGTGCGACTTTATAATGTTTAGAGCTTGAGACCCATTATTTGCAATGAATACCTCATAATCTTCTTTCTTAAGATTATAACTAATAAATTCGGAAATATCTAACTCATCGTCAACTATTAATACTTTCATAAAACTCAATAAATTAATATTTGTACAAAAGTATTTACTAAACTAATACTGTATATTAATCGAAATTAAATAAAATATTAAATAATTTGATTAAATATTAATTAAATGTAAGTTATATGTATGGTAAGGGTGAAGAAAAATTAAATAGCTAACAGCTAAAGTTTAGTCGTTGTAAAATAAACTTCTTTTTTCGCAAGCATTATAAATAAGCTGAATTAGCAGACCGAATAATAAAGAACTAATAATTAAAACAATGTTGGATAAACCTTCAGCCATAAACGAAATTCGGATAAGTATGGTGGAAATAATAAACCCAGAATTGCGAATGATGATATGAAAAGAGTCCGAATTAAAAAAGGAAAATATCAGCAACAATACATCTACTAAAATAAGAATCTGGAAAAGCTCATCAAAGAAGATAGCATTGAGTGCAGAAAAATCTGAACTAGAACTAAAAATAGCAAATGTCCAATTAGCAAAATGGTAAATTGCCAAAATAGTAAGGGCTGGAATCAGTAAGGCAGAAATCCATTTTTTTATCCTAATAAAAGTATATAAACGATCTTCATCGCTACTCTTTGTAGACTTAATAGAGTTTCTTCGAAACAAATAAATCAGGAAAAACAACAAAACTGCAGCACCTAAATCGATAAAAATTTGAGTGTTGTACGAACTAGCAAATAAATTTTCTTCGAGGCTAATGTTAGAAATATCTTTAAAAATTCGACGAATAACAATTAAAGTAATTATTTCGTATTGCTTAGAAATATAGGTCGTTATAGATCGAGGAAGGTAATAAATTAATAAGTAAATTTCGTAAATTAATATAAACGAAAAAGGAGTGTAAATAGCAGCAATTGGGTTGCTTAATAAACTATAAGGATCGTTAATATTGATAAGCTGAAATCTGGTAAGATAAATAAGTATTAAATGAGCAAAGAAACTTATTACAGAAAATATCAGAATATATTTTTCAATTAGAGATTTTGATTTTTCTCCAATAAAAAACTGAAATAACTTATGTTCCTTACTTATCGTCATAATGGGAACAAAGGTAAGGATTAATATGCTGATTTTCAGACTCTTCTGTTTTTTCACACAAAGACTAGGTCAAAATTCTAGCCTGGTGCCGCCCTATTTTAGTACTATTGACACAATAACTTAGCTTTATTTATAAATAACACTAACAACTTTTTGCTTGTTGTCGCTATTAATTATTTTAAGAAAATAAACTCCTACCGGCCCATCAAACTCTATTTTGGCTTTGTTCGAATGACAAAAAGAATAGTCTTGTATTTTTTGCCCCTTAATAGAAAAAAGCGAAACATGCACTAACTCTTGTATGCTTTGAAACTCTAAAAACAAAACTCCATTAGTAGGATTTGGATAAATAGAAATGTTATCCTTAAAAGTGTCTTCTGCAACATCACTTAGCACAAACGAAATTTAAGAAGAGGTATCTACACAGCCGTTTTCAATTATTTCAACACCATAATTGTGGGAAAAGATGAATCTTAACTTATAGCAAGGAAGATTCGACTTTCAAAAGTATTGATTGTATACTTTAGAAGTGCCATTCAATATTGCTATAATTTATTGCCAATCTATTTTTATATCTTTAATTGAAAATCTAGTTTTTAAAGCTGTCCATATAATTTCATAATCTCCAGAAACAGTTGTAAAAAGAATATTTATTTAGGTTGTGGCTGTTTGTTTTATCTATTTTTTATGAGCTTTATTAATTAATTTTGTTAAATGAATACAAATACATTATTGTTATTTTTTCTCATTATTTCCTTGCATTCTTGTGGACTTAAACAAAAACTTAATTATTCTTCTGAATTTACAATTCCAGACCAAAAATTTAATGATAATGAAGCAAGAATAACTTTAGATTATAATGACGAAAAAAATTGGGCTTTTAGATCTGACATACATGATTTCAAAAGAATAATGCCCAAAAATTATAGTATCAAAAGCGAAAAAAAGATGGATGTTTCTGTTTTTTTCATTCACCCAACAACATTATTTTCTTCAAAAAAATGGAATGCTGATACAAGCCACTTTTCAAACAATAATGTTATTGATTTATGTTTAGAAAATCAAGCATCAGTCTTTGCTGGCATAACAGACCTATATGTTCCCCATTACAGAGAAATGCATATATATTCATATACGGACACTATAAATGGCATACAAGCATTTAATTTTGCATATAATGATATCAAAGAATCATTTAGCTTCTTTTTGAAAAATATAAAAACAGATAAGTTTATAATCGCATCTCACAGCCAAGGGACAAACCATGCTAAAAAGCTCATAAACGAATACATCTATCCTAAAGTAGATTTAAGACGTAAACTAATTATGTCATATTTAATTGGTATGGACATTAATAAAAATGAAATGCTAATCGATTTTTGTCAAAACCCTGTTCAACTAAATTGCTTTCTTAATTGGCGTTCTTTTAATGAATCTTACTATCCAAAGGATTGGAACTATGGAGGTAATTATATTTCTGTAAATCCGATAACTTTTAGCAATGATACTCTATGGAGCGACAAAAAACATCATAATGGTATTTTATTTCCGAATCAAAAGATTTTTTTAAATAGTAGCTTATCGGTAAGAAATGAAAAAGGTTTGCTTTGGGTCGAATTTGATAATAATCTAATTTTAAATCAATTTAAAAAAGAGTCTTACCATAATGCCGACTTTAATTTATTCTGGGTGAATATTAGGCAGAATTTAATTAAACGACTTGAATATACTCTTTAAGAATAAAAAAAGCGGAACTCTGTCTCAAAATGAGATGAATTCCGCTTTGGTGGACCTAAGAACTCTTGTTTCGAACTTTCTAACGTAATTTAACTATATTCACTAAAAAATATGTCACGTCTTTTACTCTCCTTTCTTTTATTGCCTCTTTTCACCCTCTCTCAAGAGACGTCTCAAAATTTACTTTGTGATTCTATAATAGTTGAATTTAAATCTCTTGGAATTAACTATGAAGATGAATATGCATTTCTAGAGTTAGATATGTCAACAATTTTTTATTCTGATTATTTCTTTGCGTATTCAGGATTTGTCTTTGTTGATGAAAATGAAAGTATTATAGCAAGCGAAGTGACTGAAACAGCAACAAATGGATTTGGTTTTTCAGGTCAATATAGTGATACAAGAAATCTTATTTTTTATTATGACATTAATTTATCAGATGAAGGAACATTAAATTTATATGAAGGGCTTTTTTCAGGAAACCCAGAATTAGCATGTTCTTTCCCTTTTAATTTTAGTGTTGAAGGTGAAATCGATTTATCGGGTCAGTGGTATGCTGAAGAGCTTGATGATTACATCGAAATAACTACAGACTCATTTTTTATATATGTTTTTGAGGACGAAT
>JBELHW010000044.1:0-14827 GCA_042091225.1 Cryomorphaceae bacterium
AAAAGGAATAATTTCTGAAGAGGATAATTTTAAATTCAACCCTCAATTCCTTTATAAAGGAAAAGTTAAATTAGAAGGTCTTTCTAAAGAGTTCTTATATACAGGTTCTTATAAAATTAAACACGATTGTAGTTTAATTTCGAACGGATGGGTAAAGTTTTCTGATTATGTTGGAAAAGAAAAAATGAGGCTACCTGTTGGCGAAAATGTACTTGATGAATACGACCAAAGATTATATATAGGACCTATTTTTTCAGGAAATCAAATTTACCCTGCATTTCTCTCTACATTAGAGTCTGATACTGATAAAGAAATGATGCCAATTAATGGATATTTGAGCTATGATAATTCAAGATCTTTATTTATTGTAAAAGATGCATCAGACACTACAGATGGAACAACAACACTAACAATGTCTAATTCTGGATGTGTTATGAAAGGAGAGGGTGATTTTAATTTTGGTTTAGACTTTGGACAGGTCGAATTTACAAACACAGGAGAATTTGTTTATAACGCCTTAAGTAATACTTTAAAATCAACTTCAATGATGTCTTTTGATTTTTATATGAGTACTAAAGCGATGGATCAGCTTGGACTTGAACTTCAGTCTGATATTGCTGACGAATTAGAGTTAGATGAAAATTATTATTTAAATAATTTTAATAGAATTTTAACAGAGCCCGATTTAGTTTTCGAATACGAAATGTTTGGCGAGTTTGAAAAACTTCCTAAAGAATTGAAAAAATCTTTGTTTTTCTATGAAGTTCAGTTAGAGTGGGACTCTGAATCTAGTTCTCTAATTTCAAAAAATGCTCTAGGTCTTGGTAATATAAATGAGTATCAGATAAATAAATTATTTGAAGGTAAAATAGAACTTTCTAAGCACTCTTCAGGAGATTTATTTAGTATATATTTTGATACTGATTTAGGAGAATCTTACTTTTTTAGTTATGGAAATGAATTATTAATTTCTCGATCTTCTCTTGACACCTATAATATTGAAATATTAGAGGTTAAAACTCAACAAAGAAAATTAGGGACAAAAAAGGGAGAAGTTGAATATCAATATGACTTATCTTCAGAAGATGATGTTGATAACTTCAAAAAGCGATTCTTTAGATAATTTACTTTAATTGTATTTTCCCCAACTATGATTTCAGCTACAAGTATTTCTTTTTTAATTTTGGCATATCTGATAGGTTCTATTCCATTCAGTATTATTGCATCAAAGTTATTTAAAGGAATAGATATTAGAGAGTATGGAAGTGGGAATGCTGGTGCTACTAATACTTTTAGAGTATTAGGATTTAAAATTGGCATGCCTGTATTGTTGTTAGATATATTTAAAGGTTTTTTTGCAGTTTATCTGTCAAATTTCACCGGTTTTGACCCCGAAACCGAATTATATATTAATCTACAATTATCATTCGGAATTTCTGCTGTATTGGGTCATATATTTCCAATATACGTTGGTTTTAGAGGAGGTAAAGGAGTTGCTACTATTTTAGGATTCATGATTGCTGTTTTTCCTATTGCATCATTATGTTCTATGTTTGTTTTTTTAATCGTATTTTTTAGCTCGAAATACGTATCCTTAAGCTCTATTATTTCAAGTTGTGTTTTTCCTTTTGCTTTTTTCTGGCTTAATCAAGATCCTATACCAACTCTAATAATTTTCTCCATTTTTGTCCCTATTTTAATTATAGCCACTCATCAAACAAACATAGAGCGTTTGCTTAGAAATGAAGAAAATAAAGTTAATTTATCTTTTAAAAAGAAAAAGTAATTTAAAATTATTGTTTTTTATATGTTCAATTCCAATTCCTCTTTTATATTTGCAAAATTATTGGACTCGTAGCATAACTGGATAGTGCACTAGATTACGGCTCTAGAGGTTGGGGGTTCGACTCCCTCCGAGTTCACTAAAGTTCCTCTTTTCTTTTAATTAGAAAAGAGGAATTTTTTTTATTGCTGATTTCTCCCTTATTCTTTTTAAATTTGAATTATGATAATTAGAATTTTATTTATTTGTTTTCCATTGTTCTGTTTTAGTCAAAACTTTGTTGATGAAAATCAAAATAAACAAGGAAAATGGATTCAAAAACATCCAAATGGCCAACTTAGATACGAAGGTTCGTTTATAAACGACAAGCCAACAGGGATATTTAATTATTACACAAAAAAAGGAGTGTTGAAGGCAAATCTTGAATTTTTTAATGATGGAAATGCATCTTCAGCAAGATTATATTATTCAAATGGTCAGCTTAGTGCTACTGGAGTTTATGTAGGTAAGTCTAAAGATCAATTATGGAAATATTTTAATCGTAAGGGAATACTTATAAAAGTTGAAAACTATAAAGACACCCTATTAAATGGAGACGTTATCATTTATTATGCGAGTGGAGAAATACTACAAGAGTTCTTCTACATTAATGGTTTAAAAGAGGGAACCTCAAAACAATATTATAACAATGGTAATGTTAAATTCGTTAGAAATTATGTAAATGATACATTACAAGGGGAGCATAAATCATATTATTCTAATGGAACGATAGAATATGAAGCTTCATACCTTAATGATAACAAACATGGTGTTTGGAAATATTATAAACAAGATGGTGAACTAGATTATGAAATTGAATTTTCTAATGGCATTCGCTTAACAACCTTCGATGAAGAAAAAAGATAAAGTATTAGTTGCTATGAGTGGCGGTATTGATAGTACTGTAACTGCCTTGATGTTGCATGAGCAAGGATATGATGTTGTAGGTATTACAATGAAAACTTGGGATTATGCAAACTCAGGTGGCTCTAAAAAAGAAACCGGATGTTGTAGCTTAGATTCTATAAACGATGCACGTCAATTGGCTGTTGATTGCGGTTTTCCTCATATAATTTTAGATATAAGAAACGAATTTGGAGATTATATTATAGATAATTTTGTAGATGAATATATTGCCGGACGTACACCAAACCCATGTGTTTTATGTAATACTCACATTAAATGGGAAGCATTATTGAAGAGGGCAGATCAGCTTGGTTGTAAATATATTGCAACTGGTCATTACGCACAAGTGAGAGAGGAAAATGGAAGATATGTAGTGTCAAAAGGAATAGATGAGTGGAAAGATCAGTCTTATGTTTTGTGGGGCTTATCTCAAGATTGTTTAAGTAGGACTATTTTTCCTATGGGGAAATATCATAAAGAAGATATTAAACAAATGGCTATTGATAGAGGGTATCAGGAGTTAGCTCAAAAGCTAGAAAGCTATGAGATATGTTTTATTCCTGATAATGATTATAGGGGATTTCTGAAAAGAAGAGTAGAAGGATTAGAGGAAAAGGTAAAAGGAGGGAATTTTATAAATAAATTAGGCGAAGTGTTAGGCACTCATGATGGATATCCGTTTTATACTATTGGTCAAAGGAAACTAGGAGTTTCTTTTGGAGACGATGCAACATATGTTTTAGAAATTAGACCAGAAACAAATGAAGTTGTAATTGGCTCTAAAAAAGATTTGAAAAAGCAGCAGATGTATGTAAAGGGCTTGAACTTTGTTAAATATAAATCTATCTCAGATGGATTTGAGGCAATAACAAAAGTAAGATACAAACACGACGGTCAAATGTCGGTATTAAAAAATATTGATAATCAAATGGAAGTTTTATTTCATAAGGAAGTCCAAGGTATCGCACCAGGGCAATCTGCTGTTTTTTATGAAGGAAACGATTTGTTAGGAGGGGGATTTATTTCTAAAAAATGAAAATAATACTATTAATATTTTTTCCATTAATTATTTTTAGCCAGGATATCGGATCGTATAAATTTTTTATATCCTTTAGCGACAAAGGAACTTATTCTACTTCAGATTATCAATTGTCCGACTTAGTGTCACAAAAAGCTATAGAAAGAAGAATGAAACAATCTATAGATATTCAATATTCTGATTTACCAGTTTATACCGACTATAAAAATTCTATCTCTGATAATGGTTATGATATAATTTACGATAGTAAATGGTTAAATGGTGTATTATGCTCATCTAAAGAAAACAATATTTCTAATATCATCTCCTTGCCATTTGTCCAAAAAATTGATTCATTTGGTTTTTTTTCTGAAAATATTAATCAAGGAGTCAGACAGTACAATAAATTTGAGGAGTTGTCTCAAAATTATGGAGATGGATACAATCAAATTAATATGATTCAGGGAGAAGAACTGCACAAACTAGGTTATGAAGGTCAAGGAATAGATATAGCAGTTTTAGATGCAGGATTTAGAAATGCAATATATATTGACGGATTAAAGCATCTTTTTGAAAATAATCAGCTTTTAGGAACTTGGGACTATGTAGATAACGAACTTTCTGTGTACGAAGATAATTATCATGGAATGTCTGTTTTATCTACTATGGCTTCTTTTTTAAAAAATCAGTTTGTAGGTGTGTCTTCTAAAGCAAATTATTGGTTGTTGAGAACTGAAGATTCAAATTTGGAAAATTTAATTGAAGAATATAATTGGTTAATAGCAGCAGAGTTTTGCGATAGTGTAGGGGTTGATATTATAAACTCTTCTTTAGGTTATACTACTTTTGATTTAGATTATCAAAATCATACTTATTCAGATTTAGACGGATTTACGACAGTAATTTCTAAAGCTGCTACTATTGCAGCTAGAAAAGGTATGATAGTATGTAATTCAGCTGGTAACTCAGGAAATAGTTCTTGGTATTATATTTCTGCTCCTGCTGATGCGGATAGTATTATTTCTGTAGGTTCGGTTAATCAAAATAGGCAAATTTCCTCTTTTACATCAAGAGGTCCTAGCGCTGATGGAAGACTTAAGCCAACGGTTTCAGCACAAGGAAGTAATACTACCATTTACAACCCTAATAATACTATAAATACAAGTAATGGCACCTCATTTTCTTCTCCAATCATTGCAGGAATGACTGCCTGTTTATGGCAAGCAAATTATGATAAGTCTGCTCAAGAAATAATTTCAGCAATAGTTGAAAGTTCGCACCTATATAACAATCCTAATTTTGATATTGGAAATGGAATTCCCAACTTTTCCGTTGCTAATGCATTGTTAAATTTAGAGGATAATATAACTCCTCTTTTAGAAGTCTATCCAAACCCTGTAAATGGCAATAAGTTTAGTTGTTTGTTTGTTAGTTCTTCTATTCCTAATTTGAAACTTTACGACTTATTAGGCAATTTATTATATCAAACAACTAGCACTAATAAAATCGGATTAATTGAATTAAGTATACCTAACCTTAAAAGTGGTACATACATTTTCTCTTTGCAATCATCTGATTTAGTTTTGAGTAAAAAAGTAGTAGTTGTAAATTAATTGTCAATCCATTTTATTATTTTTTTCCCTCTGGATTTATATCCACAACTTTTCTCATTCATATTATCTATCAATATATGTTTTAGCTCTTCATGAATCCATTTTTGATCTTTACCAAGAAGGTATAAAATATTCATAGAATAAGCTTCAACTGCAACTTTTTCTTGTCCCAACATCCAATTAAAACAACAAGAAATAATTTCATTTATATTTTTCTTATTTAAAAGTATTACTGAATCTTTGTTTTTAAAATAGTCTTCAACAATTAGATCACAAATTTTAGCAATTGGTCTTTTTGAACTATCAAATTTCAGTTTACTCATTTGCGATGTAATTTGATTAATATATGGGATGATATTATCTAAAGAATCTTTGGTGACAAATTCTAATATCCATGCTGCTCTAATTGATAATTTATTTTCTGTATCAAAAGAAATATTAACTAAATGTGGAATAAAATCTCGATTATCTAAAACAAATTTACATAGACTACTCCGATGAACTCTAGCAGCATTTTTCATGCTTGTAAGTTCTTTAATTAGAATCCTTTTGTCCAATTATCTAACGTTTAAATCGAACATTTTTTTGCCTTGGATAAAACCTTCAAGCTTATCTCCATTTTTAAGTTGTGAAACTCCGGCAGGAGTGCCTGTGAAAATTAAATCTCCAATTTTTAAAGTGTAAAACTGTGAGATATACGCAATAATTTCATCAAATGAGAATATCATGTTTTTAGAATTTCCCGATTGAACAACTTTATCATTTTTTTTAAGATGAAACAGTAAGTTTTTAAGGTCTAACTCTTCCTTATTTATAAAATCTTTAGATATATAAGCTGAACCATCAAACCCTTTAGCTTTTTCCCAAGGAAGACCTTTTTCTTTTAACTCAAGTTGCAAGTCTCTAGCAGTAAAGTCTATTCCTATACCAATTTCGTTGTAATATTTGTGGGCAAAAGATTTTTGAATGTGCTTTCCAACTTTATTTATTTTTACAACAAGCTCTATTTCATGTTGAACGTTGTTACTGAAATCAGGGATGAAAAAGGGGTGTCCTTTTGGATTTATGGCAGTATCGGGTTTTAGAAAAACGACTGGTTCTGTAGGCGTTTCATTTCCCAATTCTTTTGCATGTTCGCTATAATTTCTGCCAATACAAATAATTTTCATTTTCTGTTTCCTTTATTGTCAAATATTTTTTTTAGTTCTTTTTCAACTAATACCACGCCAAAAATTAAGCTCACAACTAAAAATAAAGTAGCATATAGAATTGATTTTTCTACATCTATTGCTAGAATTATAGAAGATAGTTGTATTAAACAAGTAATAATAGAAACATACAGCATCATTTTAGAACTTAAGTTGTTTGCTGTTTTCCAAGTATCAGGATTTAACATCGAGGTACTCGTTCTATGGCCATAAAGTGAATTAATTTTTTTTGGAGGAAATAAAATAAAAATAACACTAAAAAATAGCATCAAAGGACCAATCAATAAATGTAAAATTAAATCATCTGAAGACATTATTAACTAAATTTATCTTTTAATCTAAGCTCGTTCAGAATTTTTTTAGTGTATAGTGGGAAGTCGGCTTGTTGTATCCATGAAAAATAGCCTGGATTAGTTTCTAATACATTTTGAACAGTTTTTCCTTTATATTTTCCGAACGAAAAGCATTCCTGATTTTCTTCATTCATTATTATAAAACCAGCCATATCAACATTAACACCTCTTTTTGAAAAATCAGAAAGAAAAGAAATATTATTCTCTAATTCCTCATATTTTTCTATTTGAGCTTCTAAGATTTCATAAGTAGCTAAAGTGTCTGCTTCAGCACTATGAGCATTTTCTAAGTCTTTTTTACAATAAAATTTATAGGCGGCAGTAAGCGTTCTTTTTTCTAATTTGTGAAAAATATTTTGAACATCAACGGCTTTAATTTTTTTAAAATCAAAATCTACTTCAACTCTTAAAAATTCTTCAGCTAGTAGGGGGATGTCAAATTTATTGGAGTTGTATCCAGCTAAATCGCACCCTTCCATCATTTGCTTAATTTCATTAGCTAATTCTTTGAAGGTTGGTTCGTTCGCTACTTTTTCATTAGTAATACCATGTACTGCAGTAGTTTCTTTAGGAATTGGAATTGTAGGATTTACAAGCCACGTTTTACTTTCTTTATTTCCGTTAGGATAAACTTTAAAAACAGATATTTCTACAATTCTATCTTTTGCAACTTGTACGCCAGTAGTTTCAAGGTCAAAAAAGACAAGTGGTATATTTAGATTTAGTGCCATGTAAATTAAATTTGAGTGTTAGTATCAAATCCTTCTAAGTAGTCAGCAACTTTTCTTAAGAAGCTACCTCCTAAAGCTCCATCAACTACTCTATGGTCGTAGGATAAAGATAGGAACATCATTTGTCTAATTCCTATAGCATCTCCGTTTTTGGTTTCTATTACTGCTGGTTTTTTTTTAATTGCTCCTACAGCTAAAATTGCAACCTGAGGTTGGTTTATTATAGGAGTACCCATCACATTACCAAAAGATCCAACATTAGTTAATGTAAATGTTCCGCCTTGTATATCATCCGGACCAAGCTGACTATTTCTAGCCTTGATAGCAAGTTCATTTACCTTTTTTGTTATTCCCATCAAATTCATTTGATCAGTGTTTTTTATAACAGGAACTATTAGATTTCCAGATGGCAATGCAGCTGCCATTCCTATATTTATATTTTTATGTTTTATAATATTTGTTCCTTGAACTGATACGTTGATTAAAGGGAAGTCTTTAATAGCTTTTGTTACAGCTTCAATAAAAATAGGAGTGAAGGTAATGTTTTCACCCTCTCTTTTTTTGAAAGATTCTTTAACACCATTTCTCCAATTTACTAAAGCAGTGACATCAGCTTCTACGAAAGAGGTTACGTGTGGAGACGTTTGCTTAGACATAACCATGTGGTCTGCGATAAGTTTACGCATTCTATCCATTTCTATAACCTCATCATCTCCGCTAACAGAAACTTTCGCTACTGATTGATTTTTAGGAGTATCTAATTTAGATTCAATTTTCGGGGTAGTTTTTGAACTAGAAATATCTGCTTTTTGATTTCTATTTTCTATAAAAGATAATAAATCGTTTTTAGTCAATCTATTTTGGTTTCCAGAACCTGTGATATTATCTAACTCAGAAATGGAAATCCCTTCCTGAATAGCAATTGACTTTACCAATGGAGAATAGAAACGCTTACTTTCGGATGTATCAAGATTAATAGTTTCTTTTATTTGAACTATTTCTTCTTCAATTTTTACGGCAGCAACCTTTATACTTTCCTCGCTTTCCTTTTTTATATTTTCAATTACATTAGTATCGCTCTCATTTCCTTCAGTTTCTACTATTGCAAATACTTCACCGACTTTAACAAGTTCATCAGCTTCAAAAAGTTTTTCGACCAATTTCCCTTCTACTGTAGAAGGGACTTCTGAATCAACTTTATCTGTTGCAATTTCAACAACAGTTTCGTCAAGTTCAATAAAATCGCCAATTTCTTTATGCCAATTGATGATTGTTGCCTCTGCAACGCTTTCACCCATTTTAGGCATTATTAGTTCGATCTTTGCCATAGTTTTTTTAAAAATTTTGAATTGCTAAATTATAAAATATATCGGTTTTTAAATCATTTTTTATGTATAAGACGAAGAAAAAATAACTTGATTAAATGCAATAAAATTAAGACGTTAACAAAGAAGTTGTAAAATATATATCCTTCTTTGAAGTGTTTTTTAGAAAAAATTTTCATAGCTCCATAAAAGTTTAACACATAAGTGTATTCTAATTTATTTGTGCTTTCTCCTTTATAATGAAGTATTGAGGTCTTACCTAAATAATAATTAATCACTCCAGATTTTTGTATTCTATATGAAAGATCAATATCTTCTCCATACATAAAAAATGTTTCATCAAAATAACCTACATTTTCTAGTATTGATTTTTTAATCCACATAAAAGCACCCGCTAATGTGTCTACCTCATGATTTTCATCTTCATCTAGAAATGATAAATAATATTTATTGAAAATTACTGAGTTACTAAAAATTTTACTGAGGCCAATTATTCTATAAAAAGATACTAATGGACTAGGAAAAGATCTTTTTGATTCTGGTAAAAAATCACCATTTCCATTTATCATCTTAACACCCAAAGCGCCACTTTTTTTGTTCTGATTTGAGAATTCTAAACAATAATCTAATGTTTTTTCATAAACGATAGTGTCAGGGTTTAAAATAAGAACATAATCACCCTTAGCTTGTTTAATTGCCTGATTGTTTGCTTTAGAAAAGCCAACATTAATTTTATTTTCAATAAGTTTTACAAACGAATACTTATTTCGGACCATCCTACAAGAGTCATCAGAAGAATTATTATCTACAACAAAAATTTCTGTTTTTATATTTTTTGTGGCTGTAACTAATGATTCTAGACAATCATCTAAAAGTTTTTCAACGTTATAGTTAACTATTATAATCGACAACTCCATCAGGCAAATATAGTTTATTACAATAATAAATTTATTGATAATTGTGTCAATAACTTGATAGAAAGAATAAGAATTTTTATTTATTAATAATTTAGATTTGTATTTATGGAATTTTCATCGAAGTTGATAAGTGAGGCTGTAGAACAATTTTCTAAGTTACCAGGAGTAGGAAAAAAAACAGCATTAAGGCTAACCCTCCATCTTTTAAGGTTAGACAAACAAGAAGTTCAGGATTTTGGACAATCTTTTATTGATTTAAGAGCAAATATTAATTATTGTGAGCAATGCCATAATATTTCTGAAAGCACTATTTGTAAATTATGTTCGAATCCTGAAAGAGATAATTCTCTAATATGTGTAGTTGAAGATATTAGAGATGTAATGGCTATTGAAAGTACTATGCAGTTTAAAGGAAAATACCATGTTTTAGGAGGAATTATATCTCCTATGGATGGAATAAGTCCCTCTGATTTAAATATAGAAAGTTTAGTAGAAAAGGTGTCTAGAGGAGAGGTGAAAGAGGTTATAATGGCACTTTCTACAACAATGGAAGGAGATACTACTAATTTTTATATTTTTAAAAGATTAAATCAATTCAATTTGAAAATTAGTGTAATTGCTCGTGGGATTTCTGTAGGAGATGAATTAGAATATGCTGATGAAATTACTTTAGGAAGATCAATAGTAAATAGAACACCATACGAAAGTAGTTTAACTTAATATATTATGTCTTCTGCATTAATAATAGTTATAATTATAGCATATTTTTTAATACTTATCTCTATTTCGTTTTTAACCGGAAAGAGCGATAGTAACGAAGCCTTTTTTCTTGGCAACAAACAATCTCCTTGGTATGTTGTTGCATTTGGAATGATTGGCGCTAGTTTATCTGGGGTCACCTTCATTTCTGTTCCTGGTTGGGTAGAAGCAAGTCAGTTTAGTTATATTCAGATGGTTTTAGGTATGACTGCTGGTTATTTTGTTATTGCCAAGGTGTTATTGCCAATTTATTATCGTTTAAACCTAACTTCTATATATGGCTATTTAGGACAAAGGTTTGGTTCTATAAGCCATAAAACAGGAGCCTTTTTCTTTTTACTTTCGAGAACAATAGGTGCCTCTTTCCGTCTCTATTTAGTTGCAAATGTTTTGCAATTTGCCATTTTTGATGGGTTAAATATTCCTTTTTGGTTAACTGTTGTAATAACAATTCTATTAATTTGGATTTATACTTTTAGAAGTGGAATCAAAACAATTATTTGGACTGACACCTTGCAAACTCTTTTCATGTTGTTAGCGGTAGGAGTGAGTATATGGTTAATTGTTGATGATTTCGGATGGGGATTTAACGAATTATATACCAATATTTCTAAAAGTGAATATAGTCAAGTTTTCTTCTGGGAGGGAAAACAATATTTTTTAAAACAGTTTCTGTTTGGAGCTTTTTTAGCAATTGTAATGACTGGGCTTGATCAAGATATGATGCAAAAGAATTTGAGTTGTAGATCTTTAAAAGAAGCTCAAAAAAATATGTATTCTTTTAGTTTTGTTCTTATAATTGTTAATGCATTTTTTCTGGCATTAGGTGCTCTGTTGTATATCTATGCAGAACAAAATAATATTTCTTTTAGTAAAGCTGATGATTTGTTTGCAGCCGTAGCCCTAAAAGGTAATTTAGGTGTAGGTGTTGGGATTTTCTTTATTTTAGGATTAATTGCTGCAGCTTACTCTAGTGCTGATTCTGCATTAACATCTCTTACTACTTCCTTTTGTGTAGACTTTTTAGATGTTGAAAATAAATCCAAAAAGAAACAAGTTCTAACAAGAAAATGGGTTCATATTGCTTTTTCTTTATTGTTGGCTGTTGCAATTCTTATTTTCAAAGCTATAAACGATGATAGTGTAGTGGCTGCTTTATTTACTGTTGCAGGATATACCTATGGCCCTTTATTAGGACTATTTGCATTTGGAATATTTACAAAACAAGAAATTCATGATAAATTTGTTCCGTTAGTAGCTGTGATTTCACCTATTATTTGCTTTGTCATAAAAAATTCTCTTTCCATTTATACATTTCTAGAAGTTAATTTAAATGTTAGAAAATCAGACTGGATTTATGCTATGCTAGAGTCTACTAATTCAATAGGGTTTGAGCTGCTAATAATTAATGGCTTTATTACTTTTTTAGGCTTATGTCTATTGATTAAAAAGAAAAATAATTAACTCAATTTATATTGTTTATTTTTTTTATACAATCTAAATACAATAGTGGCTCCAATAATAAATAGGACCGAAGATATAATTTCTGCTTGAGTTATTTCATTTCCGAAAATTATATACTTAGTGTTAACTCTAATCTTTTCAATAAAAAAACGTTCTATTCCATTTACCATTAAATATATTCCGAAAAGCATTCCAGGTGCTTTAATTTTTTCTTTAATACTCCATAAAAAAGCAAATAATAAAAGAGCCATAATTATTTCGTAAAATGCTGTTGGAAATACAGCTGTCTCAAGCTGATGGCAATAATTTCCAACACACCCTATGATTCTTTCACCTTGGTTTAAAACATTGTTAGGATAGTTGTAAGCCCACATCCAATCTGGCAGGAAGCTCATCCAGTCTGGTTTTGAGGCAATATTTTCTATTCCCCAATCTCCATCTCCTGAAAAATGACAACCCATTCTACCAATTCCGTATGCTAACATAAGTCCTGGAGCAGCAGCATCACTAAGATGTTTATAATTCACATTATATTTTTTAGCATACCAAATTACTGCAGCAGCTCCACAAATCAGCCCTCCATAAAATGTAAGCCCACTAAAAGAAAGTAATTGTCCGACCGGATCGGCCATAAAATCATTTATATTTTCTAAATTATGAAAAATCTTAGCTCCAATAATTCCTGAAGTTGCTGCAATAATTGTAATGTTTCCTACCAGTTCAAATGGCCTAGTAGTTACATTAACAAGCTTAGGTTTTTCTAACTGTTGTTTTTTAGATTCCTTTAATTTTAAATATAAATTGATAATTAATCCAATAAACCCTCCAACTATATTTCCTTCAGTTGAAAGAATTACTTGTTGAGGATTGTTTACAAAAAAACTATAGTCATTAAAAATATATAAAAGTTTAAATCCGATTAAAAAACCAACAAACGAAGCCAACATAAAGGTAAAAAGACTAAATGGTTTTCCAATTAGTTTCTCTTGATTAAAAGGTGAAATTAATCCTTCCTTTTCTTTTCTTTTTAATTCTAAACTTAATGTCCAACTACTTAGAATAAATGCCAATGCTACAAAGAATCCAAACGTTTGTATTGGTAAAGGAATATTAATTCCGAATGCGTCTTGTAAAAAAAAGCTAATGTTTGGATACATAATTAAGTTTTATATAGGTTCAAAAATGAAGATACCATTTTCGTCCATTTGATTAATTTTTGATTTTAAAATCTGATTTGAATAATCTTTATTAAATTTAGTTTTTACTCTCAAGTAATTTTCTGTAAAACCATACATAAAACCGTCTTTATTTTCATGTTCGAACAATACAGATCTTATTGTTCCTATTTGGTTTTCATAAAATTTTCTTTTCTTTTTAGTTGACAAAACACGTAACATTTTACTTCTTTTATTTCTTGTTTGTTTGTCAACAACGTCTCCCATCTCAGCAGCTTCTGTATTATCTCTTTCTGAATAAGAAAATACATGTAAGTAGGAAACGTCTAGTTCATTGAGGAAATGATACGTTTCTAAAAAACTCTCCTCTGTTTCTCCTGGAAAACCTACAATAACGTCAGCGCCGATACAACAATGATTCATAGATTGTTTTATGCTTTTTATTCTATTTACATAAAGGTCAGACAAATAACGTCTTTTCATTTTTTTTAAGATAGTATCACTGCCGGATTGTAGCGGTATATGAAAATGAGGAACAAAAGAATTAGATTGAGCTACAAATTTTATAGTTTCATCTTTAAGAAGATTAGGCTCAATTGACGATATTCTAATTCTGCTAATGTCTTTTAACTCGTCTAAAGATTTTACTAGATCGAAAAATGAGTGTTCATGGTTTTTATTGCCAAATTCTCCTTTGCCATAGTCGCCTATATTTACCCCTGTCAGCACAATTTCTTTAATGCCTTTTTTCGAAATTTCTTGAGCATTCTTTAGTACGTTTTCTAGCTTATCACTTCTACTGATTCCTCTTGCTAATGGGATAGTACAATAAGTACATTTATAATCGCATCCGTCCTGAACCTTTAAAAAAGCACGTGTTCTATCTCCGAAAGAGTAAGCATCTTTAAAAAAATTAGCATCGTCTATTTCACAAGAATGAATTTCGGTGATTTTATTTTTACTTAAATCATTTAAGTAATTATTTAATTTGAATTTTTCTGTTGCACCCAAAACTAAATCTACACCATCAATTTGAGAAATTTCATTAGGTTTTAATTGTGCATAACATCCTATAACAACTATAAAAGCGTCAGGAGACCGCTTTAGAGCATTTCTTACAATACGCTTACACTCTCTATCAGCGTTTTCAGTAACCGAGCAAGTATTAATAACATAGATGTCAGCAAAATCTTCAAAATCAACTTTTAAATAACCATCTTTGGAAATTTGACGAGATATTGTAGAAGTTTCCGAAAAATTTAGCTTACATCCTTGTGTGTAATAAGCAACCTTTGTGGTGTTTTCCATTATTCATGCAAAATTAGTTTTTTCACTTTAATATAAAAGTTATAAAGCAATACAATTCTAATTGTAGATTATAGCTTATATTATTACATTTGGTTTTATGAATAAACGTTATAAATTACTACTTATTCTCTTTGTTTTCTTCTCTTGTGGAAAGGAGTTTTCTGATAAAGATTTGAAAATTTTTAAATACAATGAAGCAGCTGGTATAAATAGTTTAGATCCTGCTTT
>JBELHW010000098.1:0-2837 GCA_042091225.1 Cryomorphaceae bacterium
CCCCCTGCTCCTCTTTCGCCATAAGCTAAGTTAGAAGGGATAAACAATTTATACTTAGAACCCACATTCATTAATTGAAGAGCTTCAACCCATCCTGGAATAACACCATTAACTGGGAAAGTTGCTGGCTGACCTCTATCAACAGAGCTATCAAAAACTGTTCCGTCTAGCAAAGTACCATGATAATGAACAGTTACTTTGTCCGTTTCTTTAGGCATTGGCCCCTCTGCTTTAGTAATCACCTCATACTGCAAACCTGTAGAAGTAGTAACAACTCCTTCCTTTTTAGCGTTATCTTCTAAAAATTTGGTTCCTAGAGCAACATTAGCTTCTTGAGCTTTGTTGTTAATTTTAGTAAAATAATCTTGTAAAATTAAATTTGCTTCTTGCTCATTAATTTCAAGATCATTTCCTTCAAAAACATCTTTAAATGCTTTTGCAATTGCATCAGAATCAATAGATTCTAATCCTTGTGCTTGTACGCTTTTAGCAACATTTACTCCTAAGCTGTAGCTTACTTTTTCCATTTCGGTTTTTTTTTGTGCATTAATAGTTAAAACTCCCATAAATATAAAGGGGAGGATGATATATTTTTTCATTTTTTAAAAATTTTGACAAATATAAGATTTATTATGCAGTCTTCTTACTTAAAATGATGGATGTTTTGTAACTTTAGCCCTTATCTTTTTTTATATGAACTTAGTCAAAACACCCATAAAAAATCTTCTAGTATTGGAGCCTAAAGTATTTGAAGATCAGAGAGGATACTTTTTTGAAAGCTTTAACAAGAAAAAAATGGAACATTTTGGAATAAAAGAAAACTTTGTTCAAGACAACCAATCGCTTTCTAATAAAAATGTGTTGAGGGGCTTACACTTTCAGGCTCCTCCTTTTGCACAAGGAAAGTTGGTGCGTGTAATAAAAGGAAGCGTTTTAGATGTAGCTGTCGATATAAGAAAAGATTCTCAAACTTATGGCCATTATTTTTCTATTATTCTTTCGGAAGAAAACAAAAAAATGTTTTGGATCCCTCCCGGATTTGCACATGGTTTTTTAACTTTAGAAGATCAAACTATTTTTAGTTATAAATGTAGTGGCGACTATAATCCATCTAGTGAAGGTTCCTTAATATGGAACGATCCCGATTTAAATATTGATTGGAAGGTTAATATGCCCCTAGTTTCCGAAAAAGATCAGCAAGCACAATTATTTTCAAATTTTAAAAGCCCTTTTTAAATGAATAAAAAAAGTACAATTTTACTATCAACTTTTACTCTTATTTTTTTAGGCCTAATTAGTATGTCTAATGTAAATCAATTCGATTTCTTTAAAACATTTAAAGAAAACTATGCCATATATGCTATTCCTAAACCATCTGTTGACTTGTATTTTTGTAATGAAAAAGTACCTTTAGAAAATCCGGATATATGGGAACGATACGATAAAGAATTACTTAAAAATACCTATTGGCAATCTAATACTCTTCTATTGCAAAAAAGAGCTGCAAAATATTTTCCTATCATCGAACCAATATTAGCAAAATATAATATTCCTGATGATTTTAAATATCTAGCCCTTATTGAAAGTGGATTGGAAAATGTAACATCTCCAGCAGGAGCCAAAGGCTTTTGGCAAATTTTGAAAGGAACTGGCAAAGAATACGGATTAGAAATAAATAAAGAAGTAGATGAAAGATATCATTTAGAAAAATCTACTGAAGTTGCATGTAAGTTTCTTAACGAATCGTTCGAAAGATTTAATAATTGGACAATGGCAGCTGCTTCTTACAACATGGGTAGAGCTGGTCTAGCAAGACAAGTAGTAAGACAAAAAGAAAACTCTTATTACGATTTAATTTTAAATCAGGAAACTTCGAGGTATTTATTTAGAATAATTGCAGTAAAACAAATTGTTGAAAACCCTACAAAATATGGATTCAAAATCACAAAAAAGGACGGCTATACTTATATTCCTGAATACGAAGTGAAGCTTGATACAACAGTAAGTAATTTAGCCGACTTTGCTATTCTATTTGACATTAATTACAAGGTGCTTAAGCTACATAATCCTTGGCTTAGAGAATCGTATTTACCTAACAAATCGAGAAAAAAATATTCTATAAAGATTCCTAAAAAAGGATACTATCTTTTTGACAATTCTAACCAATCGGATTCTATCAATTAATGAAACAGGAAGATTATCTACAAATATACGGTGCTAACGAGAATAACCTTAAAAATGTTAGCCTAGACATTCCCCGAGACAAGCTTGTTGTCATAACTGGATTAAGCGGAAGCGGAAAGTCTTCCTTGGCTTTTGACACTATTTATGCTGAAGGTCAAAGAAGGTATATTGAGACTTTTTCTGCTTATGCTAGACAATTTTTAGGAGGATTAGAACGACCAAAAGTGGACAAAATTACTGGATTAAGTCCTGTTATATCTATAGAACAAAAAACAACTAGCAAAAATCCAAGATCTACAGTAGGAACAATAACCGAGATTTACGATTTCTTACGCCTGTTGTATGCAAGAGGTTCTCACGCATATTCTCACATTAGTGGAGAGAAAATGATTTCTTATTCGAACGAAGAAATTATATCTATTATTTTAAAAGAATTTGTCAACCAAAAAATGCTAATTCTTGCCCCCGTTATTAGAGCAAGAAAAGGACATTATCGAGATTTATTTGAAAGAGTAGCAAGACAAGGTTTTATAAGAGTCAGAGTAAATGGTGAAATAAAAGAAATCACTAGTGGAATGAAACTAGATCGATTTAAAACCCATGATATCGAAATTGTTGTTGACAGATTAGTTATCAATAAAGAAAATAAAAAT
>JBELHW010000045.1:0-13941 GCA_042091225.1 Cryomorphaceae bacterium
ATAACTGCCTCCTAAAACAGCTAAAGCACTACCTCCAGTTATAGCTAATCTTCCTCGATTAATAGAAGAAGTATCTTGTTGTGCATAAATTGACGAATTGAGAGAAAAAACACAAAAAAAAGAAAGAAAAAAGGTTCTCATTAAAAAAAAATTAAATCAATGCTTACATTTGTCAAAGTTAATATATTAGACAATCATTAAGTAATATAAATTGCAAAAAGGAAAATTAGAAATTATTTGTGGTTCGATGTTTTCTGGAAAGACAGAGGAGTTAATTAAAAGAATTAAAAGGTCAAAGATTGCTCAACAAAAAGTAATTCTCTTTAAACATAGAACAGACGTTAGGTACAATAATAATCAAATCGTATCGCACGACTCTAATGCCATTGATTGTATAATGGTTAATAAAGCACAAGAAATGATCGTTTTATCGGAAAAATTTGATGTTATTGGAATTGATGAAATTCAATTTTTTGATGATTCCATTGTTGACTGTTGTATTACACTTATTAAAAATGGAAAAAAAGTTATCGGTGCTGGACTAGACATGGATTATCAAGGTAATCCGTTTGGACCAACTCCAAAACTATTAGCTATTGCTGACGAAATAGTTAAATTTAGAGCAGTTTGTACAAATTGCGGGAAAAGAGCTAATCATTCTTACAGGTTAGCACAAGGGAACGATCAGGTTTTAATTGGAGAAAAAAAAGAATATCAAGCTAGATGTAGAAATTGTTTTATTTCATAAATAAATGGCTAAAAATCACGAAACAGTATTATATGTTGACTTAAAACAATTAAAAAATAATTTTAATTACTTAAAAACTCTTATTCCTAAAAATACCAAAACAATAGCTGTTGTCAAAGCACATGGATATGGTTTAGGAGATATAGAAATAAGTAAAAAGCTTGAGTCAATCGGAATAAATTATTTGTGGGTTGCCGACTTCGAAGAAGGTGTTAACCTTAGAAAAAATGGTGTTAAAACTCCAATAATAGTAGCTAACCCAGGAGCAAAAAGCTTTCAGACCATTATCGATCACGATCTTGAACCTGTTATATATAACTTCAGACTTCTTTCAATTTACATAGAACAAAAAAAAGCGATTAACATTCATTTGAAATTAAATAGTGGGATGAATCGATTTGGTTTTGATAATAAAGATATTGACAAATTAATTTTAACATTAAAAAACCAATCGTTTTTAAAAGTCTCCTCAATATGCTCTCATTTATCATCTAGTAATGATGAAAGTCAAGACTGGTTTTCTAAACAACAAATCAATATTTTCAATCAAAACTGCATTAAAATAGAATCCGAAATTGGTTATCGACCCGACACGCACATTCTAAACAGCAATGGAGTTTTAAATTTCCCAATTAATAATAGTGCCGTCCGTCTTGGAATTGCTTTGTATGGCATATCTCAAAACCCTAACTTAAAACAAATATGTTCGTTGCATTCTACTATTTCGCAAATCCGACAAATTGAAAAAGATGCAAGAGTTGGTTATCAAAATGCGTTTATAGCTAAAAAGTCAATGAAGATAGCTTTGATTCCTATAGGTTATGCAGATGGCATAAATAGAAAGCTAGGAGAAGGTGTTGGTTCTGTATGGATAAAAAATAAACAATGTTCAATAATTGGTCAAATAAGTATGGATAGTTTAATAGTGGACATCAGTGATATTGATGCTGTTGAAGGTGATAATGTTATAATTTTTGACAGCATTCATTCATTACAAAAAATTGCTAACGATATAGGTACTATAGCATACGAAATAATGGGCACTCTAAATAGAAGAATTAAAAGAGTTTATTCAAATGAATAAGCAGAAAATGTAGTTGATAGAAATACGTATAAAATTGCTGAATTGTGGTTTAGTAAAAATGAATCACTACACATGGCTAATAAAAACAAGATAGGAAATAAGTTTCTTATCAACGGAAGACTTTTAGAATTGAACTCTTTTATTTGGTAATAAAAAATAGAAATTAAAGCCAATAATCCTACAAAGCCTAATTCAAAAAAAACATATAAAAAATTATTGTGTGGGGTCATGTGTTGAGATTGTAAACTTGCCACTGCCTTCTCTCCTAAAGTCGAAAACTCCTCAACGAAACTACCTGTACCATGACCTAAAATTGGTTTTTCTTTAATCTTTTTTATAGAATAATATGAAAGATTGTATCTAATCGAAACTGAATTGTTGTTAGACGGATTAAACTCAACAATATTGGTATAAGTACTATTTACTCTTCTATTAAAATCATCGGAAACATTATAACTTACTAGAACAATAAGAAAAATAGAGACAAGTGATAATAATAATGTAATCTTCTTGCGTCCAAAGAAATAAAAGGTAAAAAAGAATGCTGAAATAATAAAAAGAACATGACCAGCCCTTCCTGGCTCAATAAATAGACTGGAAATCATTAACAAAGAACTTAGAAAAAGTACACCTTTTGATTTCTTTGATTGATTTTTAAAAAGTGCAGTGATGCTAATTAATAAAGCAAATGCTAAAAAAAGGTTATGGTAGTTATAATCCATGAAGGCAGACATGCCATAAGAATTGGAAAAAAGATCGCTTATTTTTGCTAATCTAGGAATAATTTTAAAAGAAATTAATAAAGCTAAAACAGAAGAAAAAGTAAGTGATGTCAAAAAAGCAATTAAAGATTTTTTGATAACGTCTTGACTTAAACTGGAACTATAAAGAATCGGAAGAAATAGAAGTAATGCGGTTTTTTCTAAAGTCCATAGCGCGTTAGAATGAAATTCTCCCCATAATAGTCCAAAAATATATAAGCCTAATAAAGCAATTATAGAAATCATCCATTTGCTAGAACGTATGATTTTCCATTTATTTTTGAATTGGCCTTGTAATATCCATAGTAAAGAAATAGAAAATATCAGAATATCTGTTACAAAAATTGAAATGGGAATAAAGAATGCAAGCAATACAAAAAGTAATCCTTGAACTTTATATAATTTCGCATTCATTATTTTATAGAGTCTCCCTCTAAAATAGCAGTATATTTAAGTGGATCACTTAAAATTTCAACCGCTTTCTTGACATCCTGATCGTATTTTATAGCCGATTCTGCACTCCCTTTCTGATAATAATATCTTGTTACAATTTCGGACTCTAAAATTTGGCTAATTTCATTCTGAAAGCGGACAATATCATTGTCTTTAGAATCGCCCATTTGTTTTTGTAAAACTTCAATTTGTTGCTTTAACTCCTCATAGTATTTTTCGTCTTCTGCTTCTTCTATAAGCTCTTCAATTGCCTTTTCGGTGGAGGTTTGATATTGATATTCTTTTGTTGTCAAAAACTGTTTAAAATCTTCGTAGATTAATGAGTCCACATAAAATTCGCTAATTTTTCCAATAGAATCATTTTCTCTATAGTATTGATTGGTGAAATCAAAAATTAAGTTTTTAGAAATTACGCTTCTTAATATATTACTGAACGATTTTTGCTCTAACGATAAATCAGGTGTAACACCTCCACCATCAAACACTATTCTGCCCTTTATGGTTTTAAATGGTGTTCGTAAACTATCGGGAGTTTTTCCAACACTACCATCATCATTTCGATTAGTATAATCTAAAGCTTGAATACATCTTCCACTTGGAATGTAATATTTAGCAGTAGTAACCTTTAGTTGCGCGTTGTAGCTCAAAGGTTTCGTTTGTTGCACCAAACCCTTTCCAAAACTTCGTTGTCCTAAAACTAGTCCTCTATCCAAATCTTGAATAACCCCTGAAACAATTTCAGAAGCAGATGCAGATCTGCTATTTATCAACACTATCAAAGGAATCTCTTTGTCAATTGGCTCATATCTTGATTTATAAGTTTTATCCCAATCATCGACCTTTCCTTTTGTTGTTACTATAACTTCTCCTTTATCTACAAAAATATTTGCAGTATTTATTGCTTCGGTCAAAAGACCTCCAGGGTTACCTCTTAAATCTAAAATAAGCCCTTTCACTTTATTTTCCGATTTTAACTCTTCATAAGCTTTAATCACTTCTTTGCTTACATTTCTAGTGAAAGATCGCATTCTTATATATGCTACTCCATTTCCTACCATTGCGGAATAAGGTATGCTACTAACCTTTATTTCTTCTCGGGTAATATTTACTTTAAATGGTTTTTTAACTCCAACTCTTTCAATCAACACTTCTACATCAGTATCGGCCTGGCCTTTGAGCATTTTACTTATGTCTGATGTAGATTTTCCTTTAGCAGTTTTTCCTTCAATCTCTACAATTTTATCTCCTGCTTTTAATCCAGACTTATCAGCTGGAAAACCCTCATAAGGCTCTCTAATAAACACAAAATTATCTCTTGACATTATTACCGCTCCTATTCCGCCATACTGACCCGTAGTCATAAATTCAAAATCTTCTTTTTCAGACTCAGGTATATAAGTAGTGTATGGATCAAGAGATTCTAACATAGCATCAATTGCTGTTTTCATTAAATCTCCAGAATCAGTTTCATCAACATAATAGATGTTAAGTTCTTTAAAAAGCGAAGTGAAAATATCAAGATTTTTAGAAATCTCGAAAAAATTATCAGAAAATCCAAACGAAAATAATGATCCAATTGCAATAGTTATTACTAGAATGTATTTTTTTAATTTATTTGTCATCTTTATGGTATTGGGTCATGTCCGTGTCCTCCAAAAGGATGACAAGAACCTATTCTTTTTAAAGTTAACCAACCGCCTTTGAAAGGGCCATGCTTTTCAATCGCTTGTAGTCCATAATCAGAACAGGTTGGTGTAAATCTACATCTTGGAGCTGTTAATGGTGAAATAGCTCCTTTATAAAACAAAATAATCATTCGAAAAATAAACGAAAAAATTTTAGTCATACTTTTGAGATAAACGATGTAAAGTTAAACATATTTTATCATGAATATTTTTGTAGCTAATAACCTTATTGTGAGAATAGATTATTGCAAGATTTACAGAAATATTATTTTTAACGAGTTGATCGATTAATTTATGTTTATTAATACGAAACGATTCTCTCATTAAACGTTTAATTCTGTTGCGGTCACTAGCATTAGGAATTTTTCTCTTAGGAACACTTATTAAAGTTTGTAGGTTATTATCTTGACAAGGCACTTCCACCCACTTTAATTTAATTGGATGGTCAGAAATTTTTTGTCCTGAGGCAAAAACAAAATCAATCTTGTCTTTGGAGCAAAGCTTTTCATTTTTCGAAAATGAATTATAACTCATAAAAAGGTTGATTTCGTTTTTATAAATATAATAAAAACTTATCGCTTATTTACTTTTTTAACATAATGATCGATTGCCATTGTCATCGAAGGAAATTCTGGACTAGGAGCCTTTATGTTTAAGCTTAAGCCTGCATCTTCAACAGCTTTGGAAGTTGTTTGACCGAAAGCAGCTATCAAAGTGTTATTTTGCTTAAAATCAGGAAAGTTTTGATAAAGAGACTTTATTCCGGAAGGACTGTAAAAAACTAAGATGTCATAAAAAACATTCTCTAAATTAGACAAATCACTACAAACAGTTCTATACATTACCGATTTGGTGAAATCAAAATCATTTTTCGATAAAAATTCTGGAATACTATCTTTTAAAATATCTGAACAGGGCAATAAAAATTTACATTCTTTGTGCTTTTTAAAAACTGAAAGAAGGTCTTCAATTTTTTGTTTGCCAATAAAAACTTTACGCTTTCTGTAAGTTATATACTTTTGTAAATAATATGCAATGGCCTCAGAAACACAAAAATATTTCATTTCTTCAGGAACAGTAATTCGTGTTGCCTCACACATTCTAAAAAAATGATCCATTGAATTTTTACTTGTAAAAATTACAGCGTCATGACTAAGAATGCTAATTTTTTGCAATCTGAATTCCTTTGCTGTTAATCCTTCAACATGAATAAAGGGACGAAAATCAATTTTCAATTTACATCGTTTAGCTAAATCAAAATAGGGTGATTTATCGGATTCCGGTTTAGGTTGTGAAACTAAAATAGTTTTAATTTTCTTCTCTTTCAAAGTAGGCATCTATTCTTTCTTTTTAAAAAAAATTGATATTAATTACTGTATATAAATAACAATAATGGTAAAATTTCAAGAGTGCAAAGATAAACAATAATGTGTGTTTTAGAAAAAGAAGTTTTAAAAAAGCTCAAGTAAATTAATCGTACACATTTTACAACAAAGATTAAACACAAAAAAACAACAGCTAAACGGAACATTAAATCAGAATAATAAGGCGAATATGTTGCTAATAATACAAATGGAAATAGAAAAATACCTCCTACTTTTTCAAATATAAACGTATGGTAGTTTATTTGTTCGAATAAATATTCGACCTCAAATAAAGTTGCAATAAATTGATTTATAAAAAATTTGAAAAGTAAAAACAGAGAAATAAAAAAAACAAAATTGAAAAAAATTGAACTATCCCAACTCTCGGTTTTTTGAAAAAAAGGATGGGTCATTAGTAAAGAAGATACCAATACGAAAATAGGTAAAATTAAATAAGTGCTAGATTGATTATTTGATTCTCTAAAAAACTGATTTGAATATTTTCTAGATATAGTAGAATAAAAAATTAACGATATACTTTTACCAAAGTGTACTCTAATAAAGGTTATGTAACAAAGAATAAATAAGCTTACAACAAAAATCCAATCGGGAGAATAAATGTTATTTTTTAGAATGTATTCCACTAATTTTCAGGGTATCCATCGTTAACCCAATCAATTAACTTACCAATCTGGCTACTACTAAGACTTCCTGAAGGGGGCATTCTATAATTTTCGTCATCAGATGAAATCCTGTTTATAAATTCTTGGGAGGAATTATCCAATATTGACTTAATAGACGAGTAGTTAGATAAATCGCCGTATGCAGCAGCATTTCCGCCGTAAGAATGACAACCAACACAATTTTGATCAATAACTGTCTTCAAAGTGCTGTAGGTTTCTTGAGGAGTTGGCTCGATAATTACAGGGTCTGTTTCTTCTTTACAGGATGAAACTACAAAAAAAACTAAAAAAATAGGTATAAAATATTTCATAATTGAAAGGAATTTTATGCAATTTACTCATTAATAACAAATTATTCAATAATTTTGTACCACTTAATAAAAAAACAACAATGTCTAAAGATTTATTCCAAGCACCAGATTATTTTCAGTTAGATGAATTACTAACTGAAGAGCACAAGTTAGTTAGAGACGCTGCAAGAGATTGGGTTAAACGCTCTGTATCTCCAATTATAGAAGACGCTTGTCAAAAAGCAGTATTCCCTAAAGAAATTATTGGCGGATTAGCTGAAATTGGCGCTTTCGGTCCATATATTCCTGAACAATATGGAGGCGCAGGTCTTGACCAAATATCTTACGGATTGATTATGCAAGAGCTAGAACGTGGTGACAGTGGTGTTCGATCCACAGCTTCGGTTCAGTCATCTTTAGTAATGTATCCTATTTTTAAGTATGGATCTGAAGAACAACGTCAGAAATTTTTGCCAAAATTAGCTTCTGGTGAAATGGTAGGTTGTTTCGGCTTAACCGAACCTGACTTCGGCTCTAATCCTGGAGGAATGGTTACAAACTTCAAAGACATGGGCGATCATTATTTATTAAATGGTGCTAAGCTTTGGATTTCTAACTCTCCATTTGCTGATATCGCTGTTGTTTGGGCAAAGAATGAAGAAGGAAGAATTAAAGGCATTATAGTTGAAAGAGGCATGGAAGGGTTTACAACTCCTGAAACTCACGGAAAGTGGAGCTTAAGGGCTTCAGCCACTGGTGAGTTAGTCTTTGACAATGTGAAAGTTCCAAAAGAAAATTTGCTTCCTGGCAAAGATGGACTTGGTGCTCCTCTTGGTTGTCTTGATTCTGCAAGATATGGAATTGCTTGGGGTACTATTGGTGCAGCAATGGATTGTTACGATGCGGCTTTAAGGTATTCTAAACAGAGAAAACAATTCGGAAGGCCTATTGCAGGATTTCAACTACAGCAGAAAAAGTTAGCTGAAATGATTACTGAAATAACAAAAGCTCAATTTCTTACATGGCGTTTAGGTGTTTTAAGAAATGAAAATAGAGCAACCTCAGCTCAAATATCGATGTGTAAAAGAAATAATGTAGATATGGCATTAAAGATTGCCCGTGATGCAAGACAAATTCTTGGAGGTATGGGAATTACAGGAGAGTATCCTATTATGCGACATATGATGAATTTAGAATCTGTGGTAACTTATGAGGGGACTCACGATATTCACCTCCTAATAACTGGCTTAGACATAACCGGAGAAAACGCCTTTGTTTAACACCTTAAAAAAACATAAATAAAAAAGGGCTTCTATTAAATAGAAGCCCTTTTTTATTTGTTGATTTTTGTTTGCTATGATCCGCAAGCAATGCAATCATCCGGATTATCTATAGAACAAGCAATTACTTCTTCTTCAGTGTATTCCTTTCCAGAAGTAAGCGGCTCTAACTGAGGTTTTGCTTGCTTTTGTACAGTGAACTGAATTGCCTGAGTTGCTGCTTTAGTTCTTAAATAATACATTCCTGTTTTTAGGCCCTTTTCCCAAGCATAAAAATGCATAGAAGTAATTTTACCTGAATTAGGCTGATCAATAAATAAGTTTAAAGATTGAGATTGATCTATAAACCTACCTCTATCGGCAGACATATCGATAATGTCTTTCATCTTTATTTCCCAAACGGTTTTATAAATTGCTTTAATATTATCAGGAATTGTATCAATGTGCTGAATAGAACCATTCGCCTTAATAATTTCGTTCTTCATCTCATCATTCCACAAACCTAATTGTACTAAGTCAAGTAATAGATGCTTGTTAACTACAACAAACTCTCCGGACAATACTCTTCGTGTGTATATATTAGATGTGTATGGTTCGAAACATTCGTTGTTTCCTAAAATTTGAGATGTTGATGCTGTAGGCATAGGCGCTAACAACAATGAGTTACGAACTCCGTGTTCTTTAATCATAGCTCTTAACTCATGCCAAGCCCATCTTCCGCTTAATTCTTCCTCTTTTGCTCCCCACATGTTAAACTGGAATATACCTTGCGATATTGGCGAACCTTCATAGGATTGATAAGCACCTTCTGTTTTAGCAATCTCACAAGATGAAGTAAGCGATGCAAAATAAATAGTCTCAAAAATATCAGAATTTAACTGTTTAGCTTCAGGAGAATCAAAAGGTAAACGTAGTTTGATAAAAGTATCTGCTAAACCTTGTACTCCTAATCCGATTGGTCTATGACGCATGTTCGAATTTTTTGCCTCAGCAACAGGGTAATAATTTCTATCAATTACTTTATTTAAATTTCTAGTAATTGCCTTGGTGATATTGTAAAGCTTTTCATGATCAAAAGTATTCTTCTCTTCATCAATAAACATTGGTAAAGCGATAGATGCTAAATTACAAACTGCTACTTCGTCAGGTGCAGTGTATTCTAAAATCTCAGTACAAAGATTAGAAGAACGAATTGTACCTAAATTCTTTTGGTTAGACTTTTCATTACAAGCATCTTTATATAGCATGTATGGAGTACCCGTTTCAATTTGAGACTCTACTACATGAGACCATAATTCTCTTGCTGGAATTGTTTTTCTTCCCTTCCCTTGCTTTTCATACTTAGTATATAATTTTTCAAAATCTTTTCCATAAGCATCTGCAAGACCTGGACACTCATTAGGACACATTAGAGTCCATTGTCCATTTTCTTTCACTCTTTTCATAAAGAGGTCTGGAGTCCACAAAGCAAAAAACAAGTCTCTTGCTCTCATTTCTTCTTTACCATGATTTTTTCTAAGATCTAAAAAATCAAAGACATCAGCATGCCAAGGCTCAAGGTAAATTGCAAAAGAACCTTTTCTTTTCCCTCCTCCTTGATCAACATATCTTGCTGTGTCGTTGAATACTCTAAGCATTGGAACAATACCATTAGAAACCCCATTAGTTCCTCTTATATACGAGCCTGTAGCTCTTACATCGTGGATGCTAAGGCCTATTCCTCCTGCTGATTGAGAAATTTTAGCACACTGCTTAAGTGTATCATAAATTCCGTCAATACTATCTTCTTTCATCGTTAATAAAAAGCAAGAAGACATTTGTGGTTTTGGAGTTCCTGCATTAAATAAGGTAGGTGTTGCGTGAGTAAAAAACTTTTGAGACATTAACTCATAAGTGTTAATAGCAGACTCAATATCGTCTTTGTGTATCCCAATTGCAACACGCATAAGCATTTGTTGTGGACGTTCGGCAATTTGGCCGTTGATTCTTAATAAGTAAGAACGTTCTAAGGTTTTAAAACCGAAGTAATCGTAACTAAAATCTCTATCGTAAATAATTGTAGAGTCTAATATTTCAGAATTTTTACGTACAATTTTAATAACATCATCAGCAATCATCGGTGCCTTTTTACCGGTCTTAGGATTTACGTAATTATATAAATCGTTCATTGTTTCAGTAAAAGACTTTTTGGTATCTTTATGAAGGTTCGAAACCGAAATTCTCGACGCTAATAAAGCATAGTCAGGGTGCTTAGTAGTCATTGAAGCAGAAACCTCAGCCGCTAGATTATCAAGCTCAGAAGTCGTTACTCCTTCATAAATACCCTCAATTACTTTCATTGCAACAGAAGTAGGAGAAACTAAATCGCTGAAGCCATAACAAAGCTTCTGAATTCGAGCAGTAATCTTGTCGAATTTAATAGCTTCTTTACGCCCGTCTCTTTTTAATACAAACATATTTTTCTTTTTTTCTTGTTAAACTAAAGTTATATCTTAAAAATCATCTCCAAATGAGAATGTATCTTTTTCGTTTGAATCAGATAAAACTCCTGCTTTCTGGTAATCACCTACTCTTTTTTCGAAGAAATTTGTTTTTCCTTCTAGAGAAATCATTTCCATAAAATCAAAAGGATTTTCTGAGTTATATACTTTTTCGCATCCTAATTCTACTAATAATCTGTCCGTAACAAATTCTAAGTATCTTTCCATTAAGTCTGCGTTCATTCCAATCAATCGGACTGGAAGTGCTTCTGTAATAAATTCTCTTTCTATATTAAGAGCATCTATAATTATTTCATTAATTCTTTCTTTTGGCACCTGGTTAATTAAGTGGTTATTGTGCAAGTGAACTGCAAAATCACAGTGCAGGCCTTCATCTCTACTAATAAGTTCATTAGAGAAAGTTAAACCAGGCATAAGTCCTCTTTTCTTTAGCCAGAATATAGAACAAAATGATCCTGAAAAGAAAATACCTTCTACGGCTGCAAAAGCAACCAAACGCTCTGCAAACGAATCGCTTTCTATCCATTTGATTGCCCACTCTGCTTTTTTCTTAATTGCATCAAAATGCTCTATTGCGGTAAATAATTGATTTCTTTCCGATTTATCCTTTATGTAAGTATCAATTAATAATGAATATGTCTCGGAATGAATGTTTTCCATCATTATTTGAAATCCATAGAAAAATTTGGCCTCTGTGAACTGCACTTCGTTTACAAAGTTTTCAGCTAGGTTTTCGTTTACAATACCATCACTTGCTGCGAAAAATGCTAAAATGTGTTTTATAAAATAACGCTCATCATCATTCAATTTTTCATTCCAGTCGATAAGATCTTGATGAAGGTCAATTTCTTCAGCAGTCCAAAAACTAGCTTCTTGTTTTTTATACCACTTCCAAATATCATCGTGTTGGATAGGAAATAATACATAACGATTTGGATTGTCTGCTAAAATTGGTTCGTTTGCGTTCTTTGTCATTGTTTAATTAAAAAAATAGCGTAATGCTTTTTGTAGCTATACTATAACAACTACATTTAAAAGTTTTTATCAAAATAAATCTGATGGGTTTCTAACCTAGTTCTTATCCTGAAGTCCACAAACTATTGATGTGATATACAAAATAGAGAACAACAAATGTTTCAAAAAAAAATTGTCAATCCAATTCATTTTTATTCACAAATTTTTAGAGTTTTTAACACTTTGAACGTTCGAAAGTTGTGAATAAAAAGTGCTTTCATCTTTAGGCTCCTGTTTTTTCCTCATTTTCTTTAAAATTTATAAAAAAATAAGGACGTCAAATTGACAAACTCAAAAGTTAATTTGATTAAATATTGAACGGTGGCTGTTGCTTTAGTTCATCAGCTGCATCACTTAATGTGTTGTACCACTGCTCCCCATACAATCGAATTAGAGGTTCTTTTAAAAATTTAAAAACAGGTACTTCTAACTTTTGACCACAGGAACATGCTGGCTCACAAATTTTTATTGACTCATAATTTACTGCCTCAAAGTCATCGTATTTTTGTATTCGAATTGGAAACAAATGACAAGAAATAGGTTTTTTAAAATCGATAATGTCTTTATTATACGCTTGTTCAATCGAACATTTTGCAGTCCCGTTTGTATCAAAGCTTACAAAAGCACATTCTTTATTTTTTACTAAAGGAGTTGTACGATCTCCATCTTTATCAATAACTGAAAACCCTTGACGTTCTACCTCTTTTATACCTTCTTCTCTCATAAAAGGTTTTACCTTGTCAAAAATTTGAGCTAATATATCGACTTCCTCAAGCTCCAATGGTGCTCCAGAATCGCCTTCTACGCAACAAGCACCCTTGCAGGCGTTTAAATCACAAACAAATTGCTGTTCAAAAACGTCAAGGGAAATAATTTTATCATCAATCTGAACCATTGTACAAAAGTAATCAAGATAGTATAATATTATGAAAGGATAATTTTTATTTTTGTGCTATGGCAAACTACGAAGATGTTTTCAAAAAAATAATTGCTCATTCTAAAGAGTATGGTTTTGTATTCCAATCCTCAGAATTATATGATGGCTTAGCTGCCGCATACGATTATGGTCCATATGGAGTAGAACTAAAAAATAATATTAAAAACTATTGGTGGAAGTCAATGGTTAACATGAATGAGAATATTGTTGGGCTCGATTCTTCAATCTTTATGCATCCGACCACTTGGAAAGCTTCAGGACATGTAAATGCATTTAATGATCCGTTAATTGATAATAAAGACTCCAAAAAAAGATATCGTGCTGATGTTTTAATAGAGGATTACGTGGCAAAAATTGAAGCAAAAATTACTAAAGAAGTTACTAAGGCCAGCAAACGTTTTGGAGAAAGCTTTGACGAAAGTCAATTCGTTGATACTAACCCAAGAGTATTGGGTTATAAAGAAAAATGTAGCTCAATTATAAGTCGTTTTAGTTCAGCAATGGATAAAAACGACCTTAATGAAGTTAAAGCCCTTATCGAAGAATTAGGTATTTCCTGTCCTGTTTCAGGAACAAAAAACTGGACTGACGTCAGGCAATTTAACCTAATGTTTAAAACACAAATGGGAGCTACCGCTGATGGAGCTACCGATTTATATTTAAGGCCTGAAACAGCACAAGGAATATTTGTTAATTTCTTAAACGTTCAGAAAACTGCAAGAATGAAAATTCCTTTTGGAATTGCACAAATAGGAAAAGCATTTAGAAACGAAATTGTCGCAAGACAATTTATCTTTAGGATGCGAGAATTTGAACAGATGGAAATGCAATTTTTTGTTAGACCAGGCCAAGAAATGGAATGGTACAAACACTGGAAAGAAAGTAGAATGAAATGGCACCTAAGCCTAGGGATGGGAAAAGAAAATTATAGATTTCACGACCATGATACCTTAGCTCATTATGCAAATGCAGCAACCGATATAGAATTTAAATTCCCTTTCGGATTTAAAGAATTAGAAGGAATACACTCCAGAACTGATTTCGATTTAAAAAGTCACCAAGAGTTTTCTGGCAGAAAAATTCAGTACTTCGATCCGGAAATAAATGAAAACTATGTTCCTTATGTGGTAGAAACATCAAT
>JBELHW010000046.1:0-13776 GCA_042091225.1 Cryomorphaceae bacterium
CAATAAAATTAAACCAGGTCGTTATATAATTAATAATGGCATGAGTAATAATGACCTTGTGAATCTTTTACGATCAGGAAATCAATCTCCTGTAAACGTAACATTTAACAATGTAAGGAATTTAGAGCAGTTTTCAGGCGTTATTTCAAAACAAATAGAGCTTGACTCAGTTATAATATCAAATGCGTTTAAAGATAGTTTGTTTTTAAGTTCTGTAAATCTTAATGTTAATAATGTTATTTCTTTATTCATTCCTAACACATACGAGTTTTATTGGAATGTGTCTTTAGAAAATTTTATGTCAAGAATGGTTTCAGAACATCATAGATTTTGGACTAACGATAGAAAACAAAAGGCAAAAAAAATAAATTTAACATCTGCTCAGGTTTCAACATTAGCTTCAATTGTTGAGAAAGAAACTATCAAAAAAGATGAACAACCCATTGTTGCAGGCTTGTATCTTAATAGATTGAAAAAAAATATGAAGTTAGAGTCAGATCCAACAGTTATTTTTGCATTGAACGATTTTACAATAAAAAGAGTGTTATCAAAAGATACTAAGGTAAAATCTCCTTATAATACATATCTAAATCGAGGACTTCCTCCTGGCCCGATAACTATACCAACTATACGGGCAGTTGATGCAGTTTTAAATAACATTAAACATGATTATATTTTCATGTGTGCAAAAGAAGATTTTTCAGGTTATCATAACTTTGCTACAAATTATCTTCAACATTTGAAAAATGCAAAGAAATATAGAAAGGCTTTAAATAATAAAGGAATTAGAAGATGAAAATAAAATTTGGAACAGATGGTTGGAGAGCAATCATTGCTAAACAATATACAGTTGACAATGTTGCTAGGGTCAGTATTGCCTGTGGAGATTGGTTAAATAAGAAATACAAAAATGCTTCTGTTGTAATTGGTTATGATACAAGATTTGGAGGCTTATTATTTGCTCAAACTACAGCAAACATATTATCCTCAATGGGTGTAAAAGTTTATTTATCCGATTCTTTTGTTTCTACACCAATGGTTTCTATGGGTGTTTTAAATCAAAAAGCCTCATTAGGAATTGTAATCACTGCAAGCCATAATCCTCATACCTACAATGGCTTTAAATTAAAGGGAGACTTTGGGGGTCCTTTATTACCTAAAGACATTCAGGAGGTTGAGGATTTAATTCCAGATAATAATCCATTAAATTTAGATTTATTATCAGACAAAAATATTATTCCTGTCAATTTAGAAGAACAATATCTTAAAAAAGCTAGGCAATTTTTTGATTTAGATTCTATTGAAGAATCTAATTTAAATTTAGTTTATGATTCTATGTATGGTGCTGGCCAGAGAGCTATTCCTAATTTATTACCTTCGACCACATTACTACATTGTGTTAATAATCCAGGTTTTAATGGTATTGCTCCCGAGCCAATTCATAGAAATTTATTAGAACTATCTAATTACATTAAAGAAGTTAAAAATGTTGACTGTGGGTTAGCTACCGATGGAGATGCAGATAGAATCGGATTGTACAACTCTAGTGGAGAATTTATAGATTCTCACCACCTCATTCTTTTGTTAATTCACTATCTTGTTAAGTACAAGAAAATGACAGGAAAAGTAGTCACTGCTTTTTCGTGTTCGGTAAAAGTTGCTAAGCTATGTGAACACTATAATTTAGAACATCAGATTGTTAAAGTTGGTTTTAAATATGTAGCCGAAATAATGCTTAACGAAGATTGTTTGTTGGGTGGGGAAGAGTCTGGAGGAGTTGCAATTAAAGGCCATATTCCTGAAAGAGATGGTATCTGGATGGGTTTAGTTATTTGGGAATATATGGCGAAATCAGGCAAGAGTATAGAAAGTTTAATACAAGAAGTTTATGATATTGTTGGTGAGTTTGCTTTCGAACGAATTGATTTACATTTAGATAATCAGAAAAAAGAGGAGATTATTGAAAAATGTAAAGTTGGTTTTTACAATTCCTTTGATGATTTAAAAATAGAGAGAGTAGAAAAAACAGATGGATTTAAATTTTATTTTGATGAAAACAGTTGGATTATGATAAGGCCATCAGGAACTGAACCTGTTTTAAGAACTTATGCAGAGGCTAAAACTCAGAAAGAGTGTTTTGTAATATTAGACAAGGTCCATAAATGTCTCTTAAAAGATTAAAAAAAAACTCTATCAAATTTGATAGAGTTTTTTTTAAGTCAAATTATTTTAATGTTTTGAAAGATAATCTGCTACTCCAGCAAAATTTTCTTTCATTGCATCATCACCTTTTTTCCAGTTAGCTGGACAAACTTCACCATTTTCTTCAAAATGTTGTAAAGCGTCGATCATTCTGATTGCTTCTTCTACATTTCTACCAAGAGGGAAGTTATTTACTATTTGATGTTGAACAACTCCGTTAATATCAATTAAAAATAATCCTCTGAAAGCAATCATAGGACCTTCAGCTTCTAATTCATCGTTTTCGTTTATGAAATAGTCTCCGGCTAAAACACCAAAGTTTTCAGCAATTGTTTTAGAAACGTCTGCAACAAGAGGATAAGTAATTCCTTTTATTCCGCCGTTTTCTTTTGCAACTTGTAACCAACCCCAATGACTTTCAGGTGT
This sequence comes from Cryomorphaceae bacterium, assembly GCA_042091225.1. Taxonomy (GTDB): domain Bacteria; phylum Bacteroidota; class Bacteroidia; order Flavobacteriales; family UBA7312; genus JABAYQ01. The sequence continues at coordinate 2,629 of JBELHW010000046.1, forward strand.
GTCTGTAGAGCACGCAACAACTTTTACGCCTCTAGATTCGAAATCTTCAAGACGGCCTTGAAAAGCATGAAGCTCTGATGGACAAACAAAAGTAAAATCTTTAGGATAGAAGAAAAATAACACAGGGTTTTTTCCAACAAACTGATCAAGCGAGAAGTCCTTAACTAAATCTTCACCATTTAATACTGCTCCAGCCGAAAAAGAAGGAGCTTTTTTACCTACTAATACCATTTTTATTTATTTAAAATTATTGGTGTAAAGATAAAGAAACAAAATTGATAAATAATTTTACTTCATTAAAAATTTTATATTTCTTTATACCTAAAGCAATCTAATGAATGATCGTTAATAACTCCAGAAGCCTGCAATAGGGCATAGCAAATAGTACTACCCATAAATTTAAAGCCTTTATTTTTTAGATCTTTGCTTATTGTATCAGACAATTCTGATTTTGAATTTAACTGACTTATATTTTTAACCTTATTGTTTATTATATTATTATCGGTAAATGACCAAATATAGTTGTTAAATGATTTATGCTCTTTTTGGATTTTAATAAAAGCTTTTGCATTAGAAACGGTTGATTTTATTTTTAACCAATTTCTAATAATTCCTCTATTCTCTTTTAATTTTAAAAGATCTTTTTCATTCATATTAGAAACTTTTACAACATTAAAATTAAAAAAAGCTTTTCTAAAACCTTCTCTTTTGTGTAAGATTGTTTTCCAACTTAGTCCAGCTTGAAATGACTCTAAAACGATGTATTCGAACCATTTATCATCATCGTATATTGGCACTCCCCATTCTTTATCATGGTATTGCTTCATAAGAAAATCATCTCCTGTCCATTGGCATCTTTTCATTTTTATATAATTATTATTATGGTTTTGTTTATTTAACGATATTAGCAATAAATATTTCAACAATGTCAGATCAAAAAATAATCTTTTCAATGAATAGGGTAAACAAATCGTTTGCTTCTAACAATAAACAAGTTTTAAAAAATATAAATCTTTCCTTTTTTTATGGGGCAAAAATAGGAATCATTGGTTTAAATGGTTCTGGTAAGTCAACTCTTTTAAAAATTATTGCTGGTATTGATAAATCTTTTCAGGGAGATGTCCATTTTTCTAATGATTATTCTGTAGGGTATTTAGAGCAAGAACCTATGTTAGATGATAGCTTAACCGTAATTGACATTGTAAAAGAAGGAATGAAAGAGGCTGTAGAATTAATAGAAGAATACAATAAGATAAATGATCAGTTTTCTTTACCTGAAGTGTATGAAAACCCTGATAAAATGGAGAAATTGATGGTTGTTCAGGGCGAACTACAAGATAAAATCGATGCTGCTAACGCTTGGGATATAGAAACAAAGTTAAATATTGCAATGGATGCTCTTAGGTGCCCTGAGTCTGATAAATCTGTTTCTGTATTATCTGGGGGAGAAAGAAGAAGAGTAGCATTATGTAGATTGTTATTGCAAGAGCCCGATGTCCTTTTGGTGGATGAACCAACAAACCATTTAGATGCAGAGTCTGTTCAATGGCTCGAGCAACACCTTCAACAATATAAAGGTACTGTAATTAGTATCACTCACGATAGATACTTTTTAGATAATATTGCTGGTTGGATTCTAGAACTTGATAGAGGTGAAGGCATACCTTGGAAAGGGAATTATTCATCTTGGTTAGAACAAAAAACCAAACGAATGGCTTTAGAAGAAAAGCAAGCTAGCAAAAGAAGAAAAACTTTAGAACGAGAATTAGATTGGGTTAGAATGAGCCCTAAGGGAAGGCAATCAAAATCAAAAGCTAGATTGAGTAATTACGAATCTATGTTGTCTCAAGAAAGCAAGCAGCAAGAAGAAAAGTTAGAACTTTATATACCCCCTGGACCTAGATTAGGAACAAATGTTATTGAAGCTAAAGGTGTTTCTAAAGTTTTTGGTGATAAAATATTATATGAAGATTTAAATTTTAGACTTCCTCCTGCAGGAATTGTCGGCATTATTGGTCCAAATGGTGCGGGTAAAACAACTTTATTTAGAATGATAATGGGGCAGGAGTCACCAGATGCTGGTCAAATCTCAATAGGAGATACCGTAAAGGTTTCATATGTAGATCAGCAACATTCTCAAATAGATTTAAACAAAACAATATGGGAGCAAGTTACTGGAGGTAACGAGTTAGTAGAAGTAGGAGGTAAGAGAATTAATTCGAGAGCATATGTAGCAAAATTTAATTTTCAAGGAGCAGATCAAAACAAAAAAGTTGGAGTCCTTTCAGGGGGAGAGCGAAACCGCTTACATTTAGCACTTACCTTAAGAGACGAAGGAAATGTTTTACTTTTAGATGAGCCAACAAACGACTTAGATGTAAACACTCTTAGAGCCCTGGAAGAAGGTTTGGATAATTTTGGAGGATGTGCTGTAATTATTTCACACGATAGATGGTTTTTAGACAGGGTATGTACTCACATATTAGCTTTTGAGGGTAATTCACAAGTCTATTTTTTCGAAGGTGGATATAGCGACTATGAAGAAAATAGAAAAAAGAGGCTAGGCGATAGTGGACCTAAAAGAATTAAATACAAAAAGTTGGTTAGATAGCGTCAACTTAATTTTTGTTATATTTGAGAATGAATAAATTTTTGAGCTGTGTATTTATTCTGCTAATTATTTCACTTAAATCCTTTGGTCAATGTGAGGTTATATTACCAGATACCTTTGTTTGTCATTTTGGCAACAATATTACTTTGGCACCAAATATTTACGGCTCTTCCCTGACAAAGGATTATAGAATAGACGAATTATCTTTTGAATATATAGAACATCAATATCCTAACTATATTCAGTTAGAAGATGATTTTGTTAGTCAAGCAATCAATATTGGTTTTGAATTTGAATTTTATGGATTTAAGTATTCACAAATTTTTGTAGGGTCTAATGGTTGGATTGGTTTTTCACCAAATCAATCGGTCAATTATTTATCGGAGCCAATACCATCAACAGAGTTTTACGTTCCAAAAAATGCAATTTTTGCTGCTTGGGAAGATTGGAATCCTAATAATGGGGGACTTATTTCTTATGAATCCTTTCAAATCAATAATGAAGAACTTTTAGTTGTTTCATTTGAAAACATTTCGCATTATGTGTGTGATGACACCAATGAAACTCAAGGAACTTTTCAAATAGTATTAAATAAGTCTGATAATTCTATAGCTATTAATATTCTAAACAAATCTAGTTGTTTATCAGTTAAATCTCTTCAAGGGATCATCAATATTGATGGTAGTACAGCTTTGGCAGTGGATGGAAGAAATTCATCTGTTTGGAGTGCTGATTCAAGCTCAATAAAATATACGCCATCTAACATGTCTTATTTTAATTGGTTTATTTCAGATCAACTTGTTTTAGAACAAGACTCATTAAACCTAAACTTTTTTAGTGACCAAGAAATTACTCTTCAATATTGGGATGATCTTGGTTGTTATTCTGAAGTAGATTTTACAGTTTCAGTTCTGCCCGAATTTGATATAAATGTAAATAGAGTTGGTGAAGTGCTTTATAGCTCCTTAGTCGATGAAGATAATTTTTCATATCAATGGTATTTTGAGAATGAGGAAATTGAAGGAGAAACAAGTTATTCAACTTTATTAAATGAGCAAGGCCAATATTTTGTTCAACTACAAAATTTAGAAAATGGGTGTTATTATAATTCTAGATTTCATTTATACCTTACTTCTGATATAGAGGATAATAAACTTTCTTCAATTGATATATTTCCTCAACCATCTGATGGAAATTTTAGTGTAAAAACGGATCAAAAAATATTGAAACTTCAGGTTTTTGATTATAAAGGGGTAAGAGTAAAAAGTTTTTCAAGTCCAAAATCAAATAAGTTTAATCTGGATTTAAAACCAGGAATTTACTTTGCTCATTTTGATTTCTCAAAAAAGAAGATAATCTCAAGATTAATTATTTCTAAGTAGATTTCTAATTTTAGTTTTTGTAGATCTAAACGTTTTAGTGCCAAAAAGTATGCTGTCTGTTGTTGCTAAATAGGTTAGGTAAATACCTATCGGTAAAAGGAAAATGTTTGCTGCCCACATTCCTTCAAAAGAACTAATATCTGCTCCTTCTTTCGCCATCTTTTCACCTGTTACAGAAATAGTGTGGTAGATAATAAAAAAACCTACTGAAACAATTACTGGCAAACCAAAGCCTCCTTTTCTAATAATTGAGCCCAACGGAGCACCAATAAAAAAGAGCACTAAACAGGCAAAAGCTAAGGACAATTTTCTGTGCCATTCAATTTTATGTTTTATTATAATTTGATTTTTATAGTTGAAATCACTTCTTTGGCTTTCTAAAGTAGACTTAATTTGTTTGGTAAGTTTTAAGGCAGATTTTTCGTAACTTAAATTTTGATTCTTTTTTCTGTTAACTTTTTGAATGTTTTTAATTTGAGAATCATCAATATTGATTTTATTTGAAACGTCCTTAAAATACTTTGAAGAAACAGAACTCTGTTTGATTTTAATAGAGTCAATAGCGTTTGATAGTTGATAATTACTCATCATAGCATAATGATTTCTATATAAATTTTTGCTGCTTTTTTTCATTCCAAAATCGGAAATATCAAACCTTAATGTTTCTTTTTTGAAATTTACTCTTTGAAATGGATGGTTTTTATTTTTAGAATTTCTTTTAAAATAATGTGGATTTATTTCGTGATAACTATATCCATTTTCAAGAGCAATAATGAAAAATTGTTCGTCAAGTGAAAGATACATTTTTCCACTTTCTGCTATTATAACCTTATTATTTCCTTCTTTCTCATTATGGTCATAAATCATTATACCACTTAAATCAATTCCGTTTTCATCTTTAGAATCAATTTTAATACTAAATCCTTTTAGTCCATTATAAAAAGCACCTTCCTTAATATTTAATGCAGGTTTTTGTTTTCTGATATCGTATAATAATGTACCTGCTTTTAAATTTGCTATTGGCATCACATAGTTTGAAAATAGAAAAGAACTAATGGTTAAAAAAACAACAAAGGTTGCTAGAGGATACATGCATTTTTTTAATGAAATTCCAGCTGATTTAATTGCTAATAATTCATTTCTTTCTCCAATATTTCCAAAGGTCATTATTGAAGACAATAATATGGAAATAGGAAGTGCTAAAGGTACAAATCGTGCTGAAGCATAAAAAAGAAGTTTAATAATAGTGTAGGAATCTAAGCCTTTACCGACCAAATCGTCAATGTACTTCCATAGAAACTGCATTAACAGTAAAAAAATAGCTACGAAAAAAGTAAATATAAACGGACCTAAAAAAGATTTAAGAAAAAATAAATAAAGCTTTTTCATTTAAAATACTAAGAACCTATAGTACTTTTTAATTTATCGATTTGAGCATTCCATAATTGAGATGCATCTTCTTTATCATCTTCGTCATCGGCGAAATCGGTAACGATTAAAGAAACATCACTTGTAAGCTCATCTATTTGAATAAAAAACTCAAAATACTCCACATCGCTAGTTTCAAGCCATTTAAATTTGATGAAAGAATCTTTTTTCTTGCTTAAAAGAATTGCTTTTTGTTGACTTCCTTCCCATGTAAAAGTATACACATCTTCTCTGTTTGAGTTTACATCGTCTGCAAACCATTCAGACAATCCACTTAAGGTGCTAAGTCTAGCATATAAAATTTTTATTGAGGACTGAATAGGGTATTCGAGTGTGTATTTAATCATTGTTTAAATAATTGAAGTTAGCCATTTTGGCAATTATAAAAAAAATAAAACGATTATTCGTAATAATTAGTATTTATGTAACAAAAAAACAGAAGGTTTTTTATGAAAATCAATTTTATTGTTTTTCCAATCCTTTGCTTTCTTTCTTATAATTGATTCCGAATCCATTGTTAAGTTTGTGGCAATAACAATATCTGTTTCACTAGAACAAACCTGACTTAAATCTTCAAGCATGTGATTGTTTCTAAAAGGAGTTTCAATAAATATTTGAGTCTGTTGATATTTAAAAGATATATGCTCTATCGTTTGAATTGCTTTTCTCCTTTCTTTTCTATCTCTTGGTAAGTAACCGTTAAAACAAAAATTTTGTCCATTTAATCCTGATGCCATAAGCGCAAGAAGAATGGATGATGGCCCAACTAATGGTTTAACCGTAATTTGACTTTTGTGAGCAATGCTAATAATATCAGCCCCAGGATCAGCGACACCAGGAACACCAGCTTCAGAAAGTAATCCGACATTAAAACCTTTTTTTATTGGTGATAAAAAAAGAGGTAAATCTTTAGCTTTAGTATGCTTGTTTAACTCAAAAAAAGTTAAGTCGTCAATTTTAGAGTTTATACCTAGTTTAATTAAAAACCTTCTTGCAGTTCTTAAATTTTCTACTATAAAGTAATCGCAGTCATTTATTATTTCTTTAATGTATGTTGGAATAACATGATCTATTTGATCACCACCTAAAGAGCACGGAATGAGTATTAAACTTGGTTTAGACATCAATTTTTTTTGCTAATTGTTGACATTCTTCATGTATAATTTGGTAAACCAATTCGAATCCATCTTCTTTTCCAAAGTAAGGGTCAGGTACATTTTCATTATTATTTAAAAATAATCTTACCTTATGAAGCTCTGCAGGATCCTCACATTTTTCAACAATGTTTTCGTAGTTGTCTTTATCCATAGCAAGTATAAGGTCGAATTTTTTGTAATCATTCGATTCAAACTGTCTAGCTCTTAGAGTATTTAAATTGAAACCGTGCTGTAAACCCTTTTTTATCATTCTTGAATCAGGAGCGGAATTTAAATGATAATTTGAAGTACCAGCGGAATCTACTTTTATCTTATCACTTGTAATAGAGTCAAGTATTGCGTGGGCAAGAGGTGATCTGCATATATTTCCTAAGCATACCATTAAAACCTTCATGGTAATTGTGTTTAGGTTAATTAAGAGTAAGTTTTTTTTCTATATCAGAAATATAAGCTCTAAACTGCTTGTCTGTGTCTTTAAGGTTGTTAACCGTCTTGCATGCGTGTAAAACAGTTGCATGATCTTTGTTTCCACAGTGAATTCCGATGTTAGCAAGAGAGTTTTTAGTTAGTTGTTTCGAAAAATACATAGCAAGTTGACGAGCTTGAACAATTTCTCTTTTTCTTGTTTTTGATTTCATTAATTCGATTGGAATATCAAAATAATCACAAACTACTTTTTGTATGTAATCAATAGAAATTTCTCTTGCAGTATTTTTAACAAATTTATCTAGCATTTCTTTCGCTAAATCAATTGTAATATTTTTTTTGTTAAGCGAAGATTGAGCTAATAAAGAAATTAATGCTCCTTCTAATTCTCTTACGTTTGTTGTGATTGAGTAGGCAATGTATTCTACCACATCAAAAGGCATGTCTATACCATCGTTATAAAGCTTCTTTTTTAATATTGCAATTCTTGTCTCTAAATCTGGAGATTGAAGGTCTGCAGATAATCCCCATTTAAACCTTGAAAGAAGCCTTTGTTCAACACCTTGCATATCGACAGGAGCTTTGTCAGAAGTTAAGATAATTTGTTTCCCATTTTGATGTAGGTGGTTGAAAATATGAAAAAATGCGTCTTGTGTTTTTTCTTTTCCAGCAAAAAATTGGACATCATCAATAATTAATACGTCTATTGATTGATAAAAATGAATAAAATCATTTTTCTTGTTGTCCATAATAGCATCAACAAATTGAGTTTGAAATTTATCAGCTGAAACATATAAAACTGTTTTGTCAGGAAGATTGTTTTTAACTTCCAATCCTATAGCGTTTGCTAAGTGAGTTTTTCCTAAACCTCCGTTTCCATAAATTAATAGCGGATTAAATGAAGTGCCTCCAGGTTTTTGAGCTACAGCATAGCCTGCAGAACGAGCTAATCGATTACATTCTCCTTCAATGTAAGAGTCAAATGAAAAATTTCTATTTAATTGAGGGTCTACTTGTATTTTTTTAAGTCCAGGTATGATAAATGGATTTCTAATTGAAGTCTCATTTAAATTTATTGGCATATGAATAGCTCGATTGCTGATATTTCCCTTACTAGTGCTTGGTATTTTTGTAGTATAAGGCTTGGAATTGTAATTATTATCAACGACAATGCTGTATTCTAGTTTGCCATCTTGACCCAATTCTTTTTTAACCGTCTTTCTGAGAAGATCTATGTAGTGTTGTTCTAACCACTCATAAAAAAATTGAGAAGGTACTTGAATGGTAAGTACATTATTTTTTAATTTCACAGCTTTTATTGGCTGGAACCAAGTCCTAAAAGATTGAGGGCTTACGTTATCTTTAATAACACTTAAACAATTATTCCATACAATCTCAAAAACTTTATCTTCTACCATTATTATTTAATTTGTGTGTTACTATAAATACAGGACAAATGTGTTCACAAAAAAGTTAAAAAAAAAATCATTTAGGTATTGACTTTTATTTTTTTTTGACAGGTAAGAAAGTTTTTTAACGCTTCATGATTGAGAGGGCTAAATTTATATTTATTTTTTAATAAAAAATTTGTAGCAATATCAATAATTTCAACTTCAGATTTAAAAAACAAATCAAAAAATATCAATTTAATTAAAATTTTAGCAATTTTTTTTTTTAAAATTAATACTTGTAATTTCTAAAATATCCTAATTTATAATTAACTAAACCATTTTTTTTCATTATTAAAAATTTCACACACAAAGTGTTAAATAATATTTTGGGCTTAGTTATGTTTTATCTTAGATTTTATTAACTTTATATCTAATATTAACTTAAAACTTTTATTATGACTTCTTCTTATTTAATTATTGTATTAATCCTAGCTATTTTAGCACTCTCAATTTTCACTGTTAAGCAACAAACTGCCGCTATCATGGAGCGATTTGGAAAGTTTTTAATAGTCAAGCAATCAGGACTTCAAATTAGAATTCCTCTAATAGACAGAATTGCAGGAAGAATAAGTTTGAAAATTCAACAACTTGATGTAATTGTAGAAACGAAAACAAAAGATGACGTATTTGTTAAATTAAAAGTTTCTGTTCAGTATAAAGTGATAAAAGACAAAGTTTACGATGCGTTTTATAAATTAGATTATCCCCACGATCAGATAACCTCTTATGTGTTTGATGTAATAAGAGCGGAAGTTCCTAAAATGAAATTAGATGATGTTTTTGAAAAGAAAAACGATGTTGCAATTGCAGTTAAATCAGAGTTAAATGATTCTATGATAGAATATGGGTACGATATTATAAAAACTTTAGTTACAGATATTGACCCTGATGCTCAGGTTAAAAATGCAATGAATAGAATTAATGCAGCTGAAAGAGAAAAGGTTGCAGCTCAATATGAAGGTGATGCAGCTAGAATTTTAATTGTAGAAAAAGCTAAAGCAGAAGCCGAAAGTAAAAGGTTACAAGGTCTTGGTATTGCAGATCAGAGAAGGGAAATAGCAAGAGGTTTAGAAGAATCTGTAGAGGTATTAAATAAAGTTGGTATAAATTCACAAGAGGCTTCTGCATTAATAGTTGTAACTCAGCATTACGATACTTTACAAGCAGTTAGTCAAGGAACAAATAGCAACCTTATTTTACTCCCTAATAATCCTCAAGCAGGATCGGATATGTTAAACAATATGGTGGCTTCCTTTACTGCAAGCAATCAGATAGGAGAAACAATGAAAAAATCTAATACCAATAATGATTTACCACAATTTAATAATGATGATGTCAGCGAATAAAAAAATGTTTTCATTTAAACAAAAAATTAGAGTTAGGTATGCCGAAACGGATAAGATGGGGTATGTCTATTACGGAAACTATGCTACATATTTTGAGGTCGCAAGGGTAGAGGCTTTAAGGAGTTTAGGGGTGAGTTATAAAAAGATTGAAGATGACGGATTAATTCTGCCAGTTTTTAAACATAATACCCATTTTTATAAACCAGCCTATTATGATGATGAGCTCTTTATAAATACGTATATAAAAGAAATGCCTACAAGTAAAATTCATTTTCATTTTGAAACATTTAACTCAGAAAAAAAATTATTGAATAAAGCTGAAGTAGTGTTGGTGTTTGTAGATTTAGTTACTAATAAACCATGTAAGCCACCAAAATTTTTAGTTGATCAACTAAAGGCATATTTTTAGAATGAAAAAATTTCTGGCCGAATTTATAGGCACTTTTTTAATGGTTTTTATTGGTACTGGCTCTGTTATTGTTAATAGTTTACATAGTAATATAGGGCAATTCGGTATTGGAATTTCTTTTGGTGTTGCTGTTTCACTTTCCATATTTTTATTTGCAAGATTTTCTGGGGCACATATAAATCCTGCAGTAAGTATTGCATTTTTTTTAAAAAAACAGCTAAAATTTAATCAGCTTTTAGGATATATTCTATTTCAAATTTTTGGCGCATTGTTAGCTAGTGGATTATTACATTTATTTTTCCCTTCAAACCCTGCAAGCCTTGGTGCAACTATTCCTTCTGGTAGTTGGCAAGAATCGTTTATATTAGAATTTTTTCTAACTTTTGCATTAATGCTAGTAATTTTAATCGTTCAGAAAAAGAATTTATCTGTTCTATATGCATCCTTAATAATTGGATTGACAGTAGGTTTAGAGGCCTACTTTTTTGGTCCTATTTCTGGCGCATCAATGAATCCTGCAAGATCAATTGCACCAGCAATTGTCTCATTAAACATAAATCATTTGTGGCTGTATGTAGTTGCAACCATCACTGGTTCTTGTTTTGCCTTACTTCCTTTTTGTTTTAAAGGTGATTCATAAGGAATTGATACATATCTACCATTGATTTTATATCATTTAAATGAACTCGCTCATTTGGAGAATGAACATTATCTTCAGGTGCACCTATGAAGCACCAGTCAATTGGATATGGAGATTTTTGTATATCATTGCCATCTGATCCACCTGCATTTTCTACTTCTATTTGAAAAGGAATATTACTTTTTTTAGCTAAAGATAAAATTCGATTTACATATACTCTTCTTGGAATAGCACTGTCTCGTAAGGATATTGCAACTCCTTTATTATGTGAAACTCCTTCTGTAACCCAAGTTATATC
>JBELHW010000047.1:0-13648 GCA_042091225.1 Cryomorphaceae bacterium
ATTACACTTCCAACAGATCTACTTGACATTATTAAGGGTGTCAAATCAGGAAGATTTTTACTATTTATTGGAGTAGGAACAGTAATTATATAAATGTTACAATCCTTAGTATCTTCAATTGACTCAGTAAATGTTAAATGTGTAGAACTTTTGAGATCACTTTCGCTCATTTCTAAAGTTCTGTCATAACCTTTTCTTAGTTCTCTTATTCTATCAGAATTAATATCAAGGCCGATTGTTTCAATCTTTTTACCGAATTCTACGGCTAATGGAATACCAACGTACCCAAGACCAATCACTGCAACTTTATCTGCCATACAAATACCATTTTAAGGTTAAGCAAAGTTAAAAAAAATATAACGAAATTTAAAAGACTATATGTTTAAGAAGCCTCTTATAGTGATTAGATTAATATTCCCAAAGATCGTGTTCCAAGTTAAATATTTCTTCTTTTATCGCTTCAGCTTCAAGAAGAGCATCAATACCTTTACGATATTCTGAAATTTCTCTATTGTATTTGTTTGATTCTTTAATGATAAAACTGCTAAACATTCTCTTATGGAAAACGTCATCGTAGGTTAAACGAGCAGCATCATTTTTTCTATGATTGAAAACTTCAGCTTTAGCTAATACTTTTCTGGCTTCAGGAAAATAAACCCAAAAAAGATACTCTTCTGCTTTAAACTCACCAGTTTCTTGATCAAAAGTGTCCATTAATGGGCATATACCGATAATTCTTACATCCATAACAGATCTTTGCTTATCAAAGTACCATTCTTCTTTAATTATATACTTACGTACATTTTCCTTTTCAAACTTATTCTCAACAATAACTTCTATTTCTTCTTCTAATTCATCGTCATAATACTTGATAGTGTCTACAGGCTGGCCTTCTAAGCCTATCATCGCTTTTTCTGCATCAGATATCATCGGAGTTTTAAACTCATCATCTTTATAGGCATTAGCGTAAGGAGTAATAGTTCCTTCATTAATAGCATCCATTAAAACATCTATCAAGTTTTTTCTATCGTTAATCTCTTGTTGAGGATAATAAAAAACTTGATTTATTTTTTCACGAAGATTAATAACTCTAGAAATTTTAGTTGACCACATTACGTCAGCCTCACGAACATATTGGTAACCAGGAATTTCTTCTGGTTCTATTTCACCATTACGAACATTTTTTTCGTAGGCACCATCAATTATGTTATAGCCTCCATCCAATATTGATTGGTCTTGAGCAAAAGTAAATTGTACCATTGCAAATGTTAGTGTCAATAAAAATAAATTCTTCATAATAAATAAATTTTAAATTATTTCGATTCTAATCGGGGACAAAATACTTTTTTTACCAGATGGATCTTTAGATGCAATCTTGAAAAAAGTAATTATTGAACCTCTAGGTAAATCTTTAACAAACTCGATCATTTCATTTGATAATTTATTACCTAAGGTTTGCTTTACAACACGTCTTCCTTTATATACCCCTTCAACACTAAAACCCACTACAGTATTTTTAATGTTAAATTCAAAGTTCTCTAGTTTAGCTAGCACTTTACAATCTTTTGAAACAAGAAGGTTTTGTTTAACTTTTCCGTTTTTGGCAAAGTTAATTTTTGGTGTTGGCTCAGGAGCTCTTTTAACTCTAAACTCCATTGTCCCCATTGTTCTATTTTTACCTTGAATCTCGGCAGAGACTGTAATATTTGCTTTTCCTGGTTTTTTAGGAAAGGCTAACCAAGAGTCACCCATTTTTTTAATTACACCATTAGTGCAGCTTACTCTAATTTTATCCTTAGAAACCCCAGGAACAGAAACGTCTATAGGGTTACCCATTTCTCCACCCAAGATATATAATAAATTCATCTTAGTTGGTGAAACAACAAAACTCTGTGCAGCAACCTGATATTCGCCATTAAAAGGATACATTTTCGTACCCTCTTCAGTTTTCATGGCAATCAAACCACCCCAACTTTGGTAGCCTTGTTTTCGAGTTTTCACTGCAAACTTACCCTTACCGCCCTCAACAGGAATAGAATCATAACTTCCACTCATTTTATAAAAACCTTCTTCATCCATTTCATATTCACCAACGTAAATAACAGGATTTTGAGTGGAGTCTTTAGCTGCTAAAAACACATCCGCTTTAAAGCTATCTCCAACAAATACATAATTAGAAGGAGCAATTTGTATTGCTTCAGCTGAAGTAAACTTTAAAGAACCAGCATCTATTTCTTTTTGTAAATGTTTAATAACATCCGATTCTGCATTTCTAACATCGGCCTGAATTTTAGACAGAAGAGTAACTGCAGCAACAAGAGGCATGTCACTAAAATTATAATTAACCCAAGATTCAGATGATCCTTTTTTTAATTTTATATCTTCAAAACTAAATGTCTTAGATAATGATGAACTTATTGAAGTTCCCTCAGTTAATGTTAACAGATAGTTTCTATAATTAGTTAGTGAATTTTGTATAAGTTTACCATTTCCTTGGTTAATCATGATATCACCAGCCTTATCTCTATCTGATTTTTTATTAATATCAACCATCAAAAGACCTTTGTAATCATTTGGCAAATCATCATATGATGAAATGCTAGGCTCAGCAACCCCTGTAAAAGTAACTTTATTATCTGCAGCTAAAACAATTTCATATTTTAGTTTTTGAATCAAACTAACAATTGAGTCAGATTTTGACTTAACGTTAAAAGCTTTATCTTTCCAAGGACCAGCTTTTGCTGAGTTAGTTTCAGCAGCAAGTAAAAATTGGCTATAAACCTCTTCGTTTTTATTATTAAAATTTTGAGTTGTTCTCACAATCCCGCCATTTACGTTTTGAAATGCATTAAGAACTTCCTTAGAAACATTTAATGCTAACAGAGCTGTTAACACTAAATACATCATTCCAATCATTTTCTGCCTAGGTGACAAATTATTTCCAGCCATTGTTTTTTATTTCTCGAAAAGTATCGTAAGGTTATTATTTATTCATTGCATTCAACATGTTACTATACATGTTGTTGAGAGCTTGTAAATTGTCTCCAAGTTTAGAAATTTCATTTTGAAACTTCTCAGAGTCGCCAACAGAATTACCTAAATTTTGCATGGTTCTTAGCTGCAAGTCATAATATGTATTCATTTCAGCTAATTTTCTAGATGCTTCACGCATTTGATCGCTATACTCACCAGTTGCAGAAACAGCCTCAACAGACTTACTTACACCTTCGACAGTTTCGTTAAAAGATCTTAGATTATCTCCAAGTCTCATAATTAGAGCCTGGTCAACATTAGCTTTTTCGAGCATATTATCTAATTCTTGAACAGGAGTTCCTGCTGCTTTAGAAGATTTGTCTTGAGGATCTTTCATATACCCTAACTCAGGGTAAACTAAACTCCAATCTGGCTCTTCATGCGGTTTCTCAAAAGCAGAGAAAAAGAAAATAATAGCCTCAATTGTCAAACCAGTAACAAGCATTGCTCCTGCTCCAGGCCAGTGCTGAAGTTTAAACATTGCTCCTAAAATTACTACAGATGCACCCCATCCATATAACTTTGCCATTCCATTTTTAAACTTTTTTGAATTTGGATTTAATAATGCCATAATTTAAACTGATTATTTTACTTGTTAATTTTTATCTAAAATCTTGTTTATCTCTACCTAAGAAAGAAATTACGTTTCTAAATCCTATGTAAGATTTAGCTGTATCTTGGAATTCATAATCTCTAGTTCCTACCTGAATGTAATGTGAAATATCTTTCCAAGAGCCACCCCTAATTGTTTTTCTTTTTAATATTTCAGGATCCGAATCATCTGCATCATATTTAAAATCAAGATTTAAATCATGAGCAAAACTAAATGCAGACTCATCATAAGCATTGTCTGTCCACTCAGCAACGTTTCCAGCCATATCATAAAGTCCAAAATTATTAGGATTGTAAGATCCAACCTTTACAGTTCTTATACCACCATCTGCTGTATAATTACCTCTTCTAGGTTTGAAGTTTGCTAAAAAACAACCAGCATCATTAGTGGTGTAAGGACCTCCCCAAGGATACGGAGATAAATCTAAACCACCTCGGGCTGCATATTCCCATTCCGATTCTGTTGGTAATCTAAATTCGTCGTGTAATGGTTCTTTTCTTTCGATCAAATATTTATCTAAAATCATTGTCCTCCATTTTGTAAATGCAAGAGCTTGCTTCCAATTAACACCAACTACGGGATAATTGTCGAAAGATGGATGATGGAAGTAATTTCTAGACCATGGATCGTTGTATGAATAAGTAAAATCATGAGTCCAAACAAGGGTATCAGGGTAGATATTAATCCCCTTTTCGTTAACTTCAATAAACTCTGATCTGTCTTCTAAACCTTGGGGTCTGTTTACCCGAGCAGCAGCTCTTTTAATATCTTGAGTTTCGTAAACGAAATTATAATTTCTTGTATCAAATTCTCTTCGATTGTAAAATCTTTCATTATCATGTAAATACATATTTTCTTGATCTAGAATAGATCTAACTTCTTCATCGTCCCAACGAATTGGCTTAGACCAATCTAATCTGTAAGGATCTAAAGGCTCACCATATTCATCTTCTTCAATAGGCTCGTAGCCAGGAACAAAATTATCTGCTAAGATTCTTCTAGCAATAGAGTCTCTTACCCAAAATACAAATTGTCTGTATTCATTGTTTGTTATTTCTGTTTCATCAATATAAAAGGCTGCAACAGAAACAGTTTTGTGTTGTGTTACATGAGCATAAGGTACATCTTGATCACCAGGCCCCATATTAAAACTACCTTGAGGAATGTATACCATTCCATAAGGATCCGTTGGATTCCATAATGGTCTATTTTGAACTCCAATCAGCTCTCCATTTCCTGAGGAACAGCTGAAAAGTACAACTGACACCAAACCTAAAAAGAATAAATTTTTCATATTTACAATTTTTTATCCGCGATGGGATTTTAATTTGTATTTAATTAAGCCACAAAATCACCACCTAATAAACAGATGATGATTGACGTGAACTTGCACAAATATAATAATTTTATAAAAATTTCGGGTTTTTAAACCCTTTAGCCACTTTATTGTAATCTAATTTGAAACAATAACCTAGCATAAACTCAAAACTTCCTGCTTCAGAAACCTTTGAAATTGGTAAATCATACGAAAAACCAAACTTCAAATCCTTGTTAATGTGGGTTCCAAACAACAGAACTGCACCATAACTTGGTCTGAAACTAACGCCACCCCACATCTTTTTATTGTATTCTATTAAAGAAGTTATATCTAATGTGGTTGTTACTCCTTCAGACTTTACTAGAATTGAAGGTTTTAAATCTAAATTTGAAGCAAGTTCATGGTTATAACCTACACTCAGATAATAATGTCTTTTTAAATCGATCAAACCTGTTGTTTCTTCTAATGTTGCCTCATTTAAATGTCTTGAAGACAAGCCAACATACATTTTATCCGATTTGTAATGCAAACCAAAACCTAAATCAATTCCTGATGATTTTTCAGATGAACTTGGTATAGATGGATCGTTGCCTTGTTCGGTAATAAAACCACCTCCTTCCACACCATTTTGCAACATACCTACAGAAGCACCAATACCCAAACTTCCTTGACTTAACTCCATTCTGTAAGCGTAAGAAAGATTAATTCCAGTAAATTGATTTTGGGCAATTGCATCCGTTAAAATGTTTAGACCTAAACCTCCATGTAATAATGAAACCGGAGCTTCAACGCTTAAGCTAGTAGTACTCGGGGCACCTTCAAAGCCAGACCATTGAGTACGATTTAATGCTGTAGCACAAATAGCATTATTACTACCAGCATATCCAGGATTTGAATACAACTCGTTAAACATATATTGACTAAACTGCGGATCTTGTTGAGCATTAGCAACTACAACAAAAAGAAGAAGGAAAGTACCTAAAAAATATTTTTTCATAAAAGGAAGTTGTTCTGTAATCATCTACTTACTTCATTAAATCGATGGCTAAAATAACTATTTTTTTTTTGTGATGAAATACAAATCATTAACTTAGTATAAAATTAATTTATTTTTTGAAATGCTTTCCACCATCTTTCCGGCACATCTCCATTGCTAGCAAGCACGTAATCTTTATACGAACAAGGCACAAAACAATGGGAATTAAATTTTTGATTTGAATCATGTATAATAGGGATTTCCATCCACCATTTATCGTTATGCTTGTTTTTATAAAAACAAGTGTTATAATCGCCGTTGTGCATTGAAACATGGTATTTAATTAGATTCTCATCGTTGGCCGTTATATTTCTCATTTTATGGAAAAAACCTTCAAAAAAACACCAAATCATTTGAGCAATGAGCATTGCAGACTGATGATTAGAATCTTTTAAGCTATCAAAATTACTGATTGCTAAAGACTCTAACTTATGACCTAATGCAGAATATCTCATTAGCTGACAAACCTCATCGGAAGTTAAACCATTAGGCGAACCATCAGATACTGCAGGCGAATCGCTCATTTTAATAACGTTTAAATCTAAAGTGATAAAATTTGCATCTCTTAAAACAGGCTCGAATTCTTCTAAATTTGATCGAATCTCTCCAAGGCGATGTAAATCAAAATTTAATTTATTTAACAAATCAATTTCTGACCTTGAAACTAAATAAGATTGATAACCTAAATTACTATAATTAAATAATACGTTTGGCTGGTAATTTAAAATGTGATTCAAATATGACAATGCATCTAAATTATCTCTTTCCATAGATAAATCGAATTTTGAATCAATAGCAACCATATTACAATACTGATTTTTCTGAACAAAAGATTTGTATTGAGCCAAAGAACAATCTTGAGAACCTCCAATAAACAAAGCAAATAAATTTCGGTTACTACATTCTTGCAGAACATCTGCTAAGAGCTGATGAGTATCAGCAGGAGACTCTCCGATTTTTAAGTCTCCTAAATCGGCTATTCGCAACCTATTTTGTCCCTGGAAAAGAAAATATAATTGATCACGAACTTCGTCGAGATTAGTTGTTTTATTGTCAGTTATTGAGCCTCTATTTTCTTTAACAGTAAAGATAACAACATCAGATTCAGATAGATTTGGGAATTGTCCTGTAGTGTAAACATCAATTAAAGAACCTAGTTGATTAGCATGAAAATCATCAAATTCAACTACTACCGGATCAAAACTCAGTTCAAATTCCATCTTATTTCTTTTGAGCTTCTGCAAGAGCTAAACAATCCTCTCTTGTTA
Source organism: Cryomorphaceae bacterium (assembly GCA_042091225.1). Lineage (GTDB taxonomy): Bacteria > Bacteroidota > Bacteroidia > Flavobacteriales > UBA7312 > JABAYQ01. The sequence continues at coordinate 7,269 of JBELHW010000047.1, forward strand.
AGGTTTTAGGTTCTGTACCTTTTGGAATTTTTATGTTCTTTTTATTTTTTCTTGCTCCTTCTCCTATTTGAATAAATGGACCATATCTACCATTTAAAACCTGAACTAAAGGCGTACCTTCAAATCGATTTATTGTTTTTTCTGCTTCTGCCTTTCTGTGTGCTAAAATTAATTCGATGGATCGGTCTAATTCAATAGTCATTGGTTCATCTCCATTGTCTTTTTTAATAGAAACAAATTTTCCTTTGTGCCTCAAATATGGTCCGAAACGACCTATTGCAGCAACAACCTCCTCATCTTCAAAAATTCCGATTGTCCTTGGCAACTTAAACAACTCTAAGGCTTCCTCAAGAGTAATATCCGTAATACTTTGACTAGAAAGCAAAGAAGCAAATCTAGGTTTTTTTTCTTCTGAAGCTTCGCCAATCTGTGCCATAGGTCCAAATCTTCCGATTCTAACGTAAACATTTTCATCTGTTTTAGGATCTTTACCTAACAATCTTTGACCTTTAGCAGATTCAGAGTTATCTTTTACATCATTTACTTTTTTAACAAATGGTCCATAAAATTGACCAATCATATCGTTCCATTTTTTATCTCCGTTGGCAATTAGGTCAAATTCTTTTTCAACATCAGCAGTAAAGCTGTAATCCATTACACTCTCAAAATTATCTAATAAAAATTTTGTAACGACGATTCCAATATCTGTAGGTAGCATTTTTGATTTATCAGATCCTGACTTTTCTGTTTTACTTAACTCTTCAATATTAGATTTTTCAAGTTTTAAAACAGAGTACGAACGTTCAACTCCTTCATTTTGCCCTTTTTCAACATATCCTCTATTTTGTACAGTTGTAATTGTTGCTGCGTAGGTGGATGGGCGACCAATCCCTAAATCTTCTAATTTCTTCACTAAACTAGCTTCTGTAAATCTTGCTTTTGGTTTAGAAAATCGTTCTGTAGCAGTAATGATTTTTCTAGATAATTCATCTCCTTCAGTCAGTTTGGGTAGCATACCGCTTTGTTCTTCTCCCTCATCATCAACTCCTTCAAGATATACCTTCAAAAAGCCTTCAAATTTTATCATTTCCCCTTTTGCAATTAATTTAAGATCACTCTTAGAAACGGTAATTTCTGCGGTGGTTCTTTCAAGTTGAGCATCTGCCATTTGGGAAGAAATTGTTCTTTTCCATATGAGATCATATAATCTTTGATGATTTCTTTCTCCATCAACAGAAGATTGGTCTAAATATGTTGGGCGAATTGCTTCGTGTGCTTCCTGAGCACCTTTTGACTTAGTAGCATATTTTCTCTGCATTGAATAACTCTCGCCGTATAATTTTTTAATTTGATCGCTAGCGGCTTTAACAGCATCATTAGATAAATTCATACTATCTGTTCTCATATATGTTATCTTTCCAGCTTCGTACAATTTTTGGGCTACACTCATTGTTTGACCAACAGAAAAACCAAGTTTTCTGGAGGCTTCTTGCTGAAGAGTAGAAGTAGTAAATGGTGCTGCTGGAGATTTTTTAGCAGGTTTTTTTTGCATAGAAGCAATATGAAACTGGGAGTCAGAACAAACAACTAAAAACTCTTTTGCTTCTTCAACTGTTTTAAATCTTTTGGGCAATTCGGCCTTAAAAACTTTTTTATCTTTTGTGTAAAATTCAGCAACTAATTTATAATCGGATGTAGGAACAAATCCTCGAATTTCATTTTCTCTTTCAACAATTAGCCTAACTGCTACCGATTGAACTCTACCTGCAGATAATCCTTGCTTTACTTTTCGCCACAAAACCGGAGATAATTCAAAACCAACTAGACGATCCAATACTCTTCTTGCCTGTTGAGCATTCACTAATTGAATATCTAAATCTCTAGGATTTTCTACTGCTCTAGAAATTGCTGCTTTGGTAATTTCATTAAAAACAATTCTCTTGATTTTTGATTCTTTTAATTTTAATGCTTCAATTAAATGCCATGCAATAGCTTCACCTTCACGGTCCTCATCCGTTGCTAACCAAACTATTTCTGACTTATCAGACAACTTTTTTAGTTCTGTAACAACTGCTTTTTTATCTTTAGTAATTTCATATCTAGGCTCAAATCCGTTTTCTACATCAATTGCCATACCACCCTTTTTGGGTAAATCACGAATATGCCCAATGCTAGACTTAACAATAAAATCTTTTCCTAAAAAACCTTCGATAGTTTTAGCTTTAGCCGGAGACTCTACAATTACTAAATTTTTAGCCATAGTTTAATTTTTAATAATTAATAAAGGGGACAAATATAAAACAAACAAATACTATTTTAGGCATGGCTTACTAATCCAATCGTACTTTTTTTTTCTTATATTATTATATAATATAAAAATTTATAAAAAAAACTCTTCTGCCATTATGTCAGATTTTATACCTTTGCATTTATTTTCACAAAATGAACACAAAAGATAAAGACAAAGTTATTTCAGAGCACAGACAAGGTGAGACAATTAAAACTGTTGGTAATAGCGATGGTAAAAAAATGTACATAGAAAGTTATGGTTGTCAAATGAATTTTTCTGATAGTGAGATCGTTGCATCAATACTTCAAAAAGATGGTTTTTCTTCCACCTCTAATCTTGAAGACGCCGATATAGTTTTAGTTAATACGTGTTCTATTAGAGAAAAAGCTGAAACTACAGTTAGAAACAGATTAAAAGTATATAACGCCATAAAAAGAAAACAGAATCCTAAAATGATGGTGGGTGTTCTAGGATGTATGGCTGAAAGATTAAAAGAAAAATTTTTAGAGGAAGAGAAGCTTGTTGATATTGTTGTTGGTCCTGATGCATACAGAGATTTACCAAACTTAATCGATGAAGTGATAGATGGAAGAAAAGCCGTAAATGTCATTTTATCGAAAGAAGAAACGTATGCAGAAATAAATCCTGTTAGATTAGGAGGAAATGGCATTACAGCATTTGTTTCAATAATGAGGGGCTGTGACAATATGTGTACTTTTTGTGTTGTACCTTTTACTAGAGGAAGAGAACGCAGTAGAGATCCTCAAAGTATTATAGATGAATGCTTAGATTTAGTAAATAAAGGGTATAAAGAAGTTACGCTTTTAGGCCAAAATGTCGATTCCTATTTATGGTCTGGAGGTGGTTTAAAAAAGGATTTTAACAAACTTAGCGCTGAAGAAAAAAACAAAAGCGTAAATTTTTCTCAACTTCTAGATCTTGTTGCTAAAGTTAGCCCAAATTTAAGAGTTCGTTTTTCCACTTCCCATCCTAAAGACATGAACGACGATGTGATTCATGTGATGGCAAAACACGAAAATATTTGTAATTATATTCACTTACCAGTTCAGTCAGGAAATAGTAGAGTCTTAGAAATGATGAATAGAGGGTATACAAGAGAATGGTATTTAGATAGAATTAAATCAATTAGAAAAATCATTCCAGAGTGCGGTATTTCTATGGATATTATTTCTGGGTTTTGCTCTGAAACCGACCAAGACCATAAAGATACATTGAGCTTAATGGAAGAAGTAAAATACGATTTCGGATATATGTTTAGTTATTCCGAGAGACCTAATACACAAGCTCAAAGAAAATTCGAAGATGATATCGACGAGCAAACAAAAAAGAAAAGGTTGCAAGAAATAATTGATTTACAACGAAAGCATTCACAAATAAGAATTGAGCAACGACTAAACAAAACACATAAAGTTTTAGTTGAAGGTATTTCCAAAAAATCTAAAGACTTTTTATATGGCAGAACAACCCACAATACAGTAGTTGTTTTTCCTAAAGAAGATTATAAATCTGGAGATTATGTAATGGTAAAAGTAGGCGATTGTACTTCGGCGACACTTATCGGGAAAGCAGTTAAATTAGCATGATTAACCACAAAGAGATAAAAAGAAAATTTAATATTATTGGAACATCTAATAAATTAGATCGCGCCATACAAACAGCTTTGCAAATTGCCAATACAGACTTATCGGTCTTAATTAGTGGTGAGAGTGGGACCGGTAAGGAGGCTATGCCTAAAATTATACATGATGGTTCTAAAAGAAAGCACAACAAATATATAGCTGTAAATTGTGGTGCAATACCAGAAGGCACAATAGATTCCGAATTATTTGGTCATGAGAAAGGAGCATTTACAGGCGCAAGTGAACAGAGAAAAGGCTATTTTGAATATGCTGATAATGGAACTATTTTTTTAGATGAAGTTGGTGAACTTCCATTAAGCACTCAAGTTCGACTATTAAGAGTTTTAGAAACAGGAGAGTTTATGAAAGTAGGCTCAAGCGAGATTAAAAAAGTAAATGTTCGCGTTGTTGCTGCTACCAATGTTAACATGGAGAAAGCCATTTCAAAAGGCAAATTTAGAGAAGATTTATTTTACAGATTGAATACTGTTAGCATAAAAATTCCATCATTAAGAGAAAGAAAAGAGGATATTCATTTATTATTTCGAAAATTTTGTGCTGATTTCGGAGACAGATATCATTTACCAGCAATTCGTTTAGATGAGCAGTCAATTTCTTTACTAGAAAATTATAATTGGCCAGGAAATATTCGCCAACTTAAAAATGTTGCAGAACAAATTTCGGCTATCGAAAAAGAAAGATCTATAACTTCAGACATTATTTCTAAATACATTCCGAAACAAAATAATTCGCCAATTCTTTTAAATAAGGATGAAAAAGACAAAGACTTTTCAGAAAGAGAAATTCTCTATAAAGTTCTTTTTGACATGAAAAATGATCTCAATCAACTCAAAAAAGTGACGAATGACCTGATTAACGGAAATAATTCGATAATTCAAAAGGAAAATAAAAACCTAGAAGAAGAACTTAACACAAACAGCATATTCCAAAAATCAATTACTTTACAGAACGAACAAGTTGAAATGAAGCAAGAAAATGATTTTGAAATACTTACCCTCCAAAATCATGAAATTAAAATGATAAAAGAGTCTTTGAAAAGACATCAAGGAAGAAGAAAAGATGCGGCTGATGAATTAGGAATCTCAGAACGTACCTTGTACAGAAAAATTAAAGAGTATAAACTATGATGAAAAATACCTATGTTTTTTTATTAGTAATTTTTCTTCATTCCTGTGGAATTTACTCCTTTAGTGGTGCATCAATTTCTTCTGATATAAAATCTGTAAGCGTCTCTAATTTTATTATTTCAGCAACAACATCTCCTCCTGTTTTAAGCAATCTGTTAACCGAATCGTTAAAAGATAAATTTAACGACGAAACAAATTTAAGTATCTTGTCTGTTAATGGTGATTTACAATTTGATGGAGAAATTAGTTCTTACAAGCTTAAACCAATTGCAATACAACAAAACGAAACTGCTGCCCAGAACAGGCTAACTATTACAGTAAAAGTAAAGTATAGCAATAATTTAGACGACGAATTTAATTATAATACTAGTTTTTCTAGATTTAGAGACTACTCAAGCTCTCAAGATTTATCTGCAGTAGAACAAGAACTTATTGAAGAAATCACAGAAGAATTAGTAGATGATATTTTTAATAAAGCTTTAACAAATTGGTAATCTCTAAAGAAAAATATAACCAGTGGATTTCTAAGCCTGAAAATATTGATCAATCGGGCATTGAAGAGTTAAAACTGTTGTTAGATTTATATCCCTTTTGTCATTCTACTCACTTGCTTTATGTAAAATGTTTGAGTGTTCATAAAAGTATATTTTTCAATAATCAACTTAAAATAACTGCAAGCAACTGTGGGGACAGAAGTAGATTATTTCATTTGATTTCTGAAGAAAAAATTTTGAGTGATTCTTCTGAAAATATTATAGTTTCAAAAAAAGAATCTCCAGCACAAAAATTAAAGTTAGGTCAGCCAATTGTATTCCCTAAAGCTGAAAAGCATACTTTTAATCAATGGCTACAACTTTCCAAAACTAAAACGATAGAGCGAAAAAAACCAACGAATAAATTAAATGAACAGATAAACTTAATTAATCAGTTTATTGAAAACGATCCTAAAATAAAAGTTGATAAAGAATCTTTTTATTCTCCCTCTGAAAATGCTAAACAAAGCATCATAGAAAACAATACTTTTGTGACTGAAACACTTGCAAAAGTTTATCTAGAACAAGGGCATTATAACAAGGCTAAGGAAGCTTATTTAAAACTAAGTTTGAAATATCCCCAAAAAAGTTCTTTATTTGCAACCCAAATTGAACTAATAAATAAGCTAGCGCTTAAAACCAAATAATTATGGAGTATATATTTCCTATTTTAATAGTAATCACCTGTATCTTATTAGTACTAGTTGTTCTAGTACAAAACCCTAAAGGTGGAGGTTTATCTGCCGCTTTTGGTGGTGGAAATCAAGTA
>JBELHW010000048.1:0-13576 GCA_042091225.1 Cryomorphaceae bacterium
GAGAATAAAAAAAGCGGAACTCTGTCTCAAAATGAGATGAATTCCGCTTTGGTGGGCAATGAGGGACTCGAACCCCCGACTTCCTCCTTGTAAGGGAGGCACTCTGAACCAACTGAGTTAATCGCCCGAATGGGGTGCAAATATAATTGAATTTGATACATTTACAAACAATACTAAACTTTTTATAAAACTTCTGCAACAACAAATGTACTGCCTCCAACAAATACTAAATCTTTAACATTTGCATTATTTAATGCTTGTTTGTAAGCACCAATTACATTTTGATATACTTTACCTTTAAGATTGTTTTTGTAACCAATTTTTTTTAGTTCAATTACGTCAAGAGCTCGATCTATATTTGGCTGACAAAAATAATATTCAACTTTTTCATTGGGGAGTTGACAAATGATATTATCTAAATTTTTGTCTTTTACAAAACCAATAACGAAATGTAATTTTTCATATTTCAAAGATTGTAATTGTTTTATTATCTCTTCTATTCCTTCTAAGTTATGGCCAGTATCACATATAACTAATGGTTTAGTTTTAAGTGTTTGCCATCTTCCTTGTAGTCCAGTATTTTTGATTATTTTCTTAAGTCCATTTTGTATATTTTTTTGTGATATTTTCCAATTTAACTTTTTAAGAAGAATTAAGGTTTCTACAGCAGTATTAATATTTTCTTTTTGATAGTTTCCTTTCAAATCGCAATCGAATGAATATTTCTTGGAAAGTATTAAGTCTGCTTCTTTAGAATTAGAAGAATCTTGGAATATATAGTTTATTTTTTTTTGTAATCTACCAATAATAACTGGAGTTTTGTGTTTAATAATACCTGCTTTTTCTTTAGCAATATCTTCTAGTGTATTACCTAATAAGTTAGTATGGTCCATACTAATATTGGTAATGACTGATATTAGTGGATTTATAATATTTGTGCTGTCTAGCCTTCCACCAAGACCAGTTTCAATAATGGCAATATCTACTTTTTCCTTTGCAAAATAATAGAAAGATAGAGCTACAGTCATTTCAAAAAAAGAAGCTTCTAATTGTTTAAAAAAAGATTGATTTTGACTAACAAATGATATGACTTCATTTTCAGAAATCATTTGTCCATTTATTTTGATTCTTTCTCTAAAATCTTTTAGGTGAGGCGAAGTATAAAGTCCTACCTTATAGCCAGCTTCTTGTAAAACAGAAGCGATCATGTGAGAAGTTGAACCTTTTCCGTTAGTACCAGCAACATGAATACATTTAAATTTTAAATGAGGATTGTTTAAATGACTACAAGCTTCTGTAATATTTCCAATATCAGCCTTATATGCAGTTTTACCAAGGTTTTGATACATCGGTAGCTGACTAAAAAGCCATTCTACTGTCTGCTTATAATTCATTAATTTAATTTAAAGTGATAGATGATGGTTCCTATTTGGACATCAGGAGCATCAGTTTTAGGCTTAAAAGTTGTTTTTAGTGCTGCTTCTTTTGCTTTAGAATATAGGTAAGCGTTTGTTGTTGTAGAACCTTTAGCTCCAGGGTTTGCACTAATTACTTTTCCATTTTTGTTTACTCTAATAGATACAACTACTTTTCCTTGTGCTTGACTGTCGTAAATTGGTTTTTTTACTTCACTGATTGTTCTGCCTTCTAAATTGAAAGCAATCCCATCGTATCCGTTTCCTCCTCCGATATAACTGTTTGCATCGGGATTTCCATTTTCGTTTCCTTGATTGCCATTTCCCTGACTTACACCTTGACTGCTACTATTTATACTTATTTTTTTTCCAGTATACAATGCTTTAGTATTAACTACTTTTTCTTCTTCTTTTTCCTCTTTTTTTACTTCCTCTTTTAAAGAATTTTCGTTCTTTTTTTCTTTTGGTTTTTCTTTTGAAATAGAAACTTCTTCAATATCTTGAGTGTTGACTTGTGTAGTGCTTTCGATTTCTTCAACTTTAGTTTCAGTCGCTTGTTCAATGCTTGGTTCAACTTCTCCGCTTCCGAAGTTGTCAAACCCAAAATTAATAGCAATTCCTTCTTCGGCAGGAGGCGGGTTTTGGTATTTTAAGCCCATAAAAACAAAGCATAGCAATAATAGTAAGTGAAACATTATCGTTCCCATTAATGCTTTCTTTTTATCTTTATTTTGTTTCATTATTTAGGGTTAGTAGCTAAAACTACTTTGAATTTATTACGATATGCAATATCCATTACTTTAACGGCATATTCAATATCGACACTTTTATCTGCATGAAGCACAATAGCAGGATCTACTTCTTGCGAAAGTCTTGCAATTAATTCTCCTTCTAAAGATTCAAAAGGATATTGAACGTCCCCAATGTAATAATCTATTTCTGGAGTTATTGAAACTGAGATAGTTTGTTTTTCAAGAGTCTTAGATTTACTATTTGGCAAAAGAAGTTTTAAAGCGTTTGGACTAACTAGGGTAGAGGTAAGCATAAAGAAAATAAGCAATAAAAAAACAATGTCCGTCATTGAGGACATGTTAAATGTTGCACTTACTTTGTTTTTACTTCTTAAACTCATTTATTAATATGTAATAAATCCATAAATTCTGTGGTTGTTGCTTCAAGCATAAAAACAACTTTTTCAACTTTAGTAACCAATACGTTATAAGAGATATATGCAATAATACCTACAACTAGTCCTGCAACGGTAGTTACCATTGCAGTATAAATTCCTTTGGATAATAATTCGACATCAATATTTCCTCCTGCACTTGCCATTTCATGAAAAGCAACAATCATACCAATCACGGTTCCTAAAAAACCAATCATCGGTGCAGCTCCGGAAATCGTTGCTAAGTTTGCCAAATTTTTTTCTAATTTGTAGACTTCCAATTTTCCTTGATTCTCTATAGAAGCAAATATATCTGCAACAGGTTTTTCCATTCGGTCAATACCTTTTTCTAACATCCTTGAAATAGGAGAGTTACTATTTTTACAAAGTGTTTTTGCTGCTTTAATATCCTTATCTTGAACATAGTTTTTAATACTATTAAGGAAAACAGGATCTTTTTTACTAGCTTTTTTTATAGCATTATATCTTTCTATTAATAGATAAACCGATATAATAGATAATACTGCAAGAGTAATCATAATTATATTTCCTCCTGTGCCTCCGCTAGAAATTAATTCTATTATAGAAAGAGTTTTCTCTTCTATAACAATATCATCTTGAGAAAGAGTGGATAAAGAATCGCTTGTTAGATTAACTTGAGCAAATAAAGGAGTCATAATAATTAGTTTTAACTGAAACGATTAGTAAAATATATTATTGCATTAGTATATAGGTAGCAGCACCCGCTATATATCCCATTAAAGCTAAAACGCTGATTTTTTTCAGATACCAAATGAAATCAATTTTAAGAATACCCATTACGGCAACTCCTGCAGCAGAGCCAATAATTAAAACACTACCTCCAGTACCTGCACAATATGCTAAGAACTCCCAAAATAATCCGTCCACAGCAAAGTCACCCGTTCCGATTGGATACATTCCCATTGCCCCAGCAACTAAAGGAACATTGTCTACAATAGATGATAAAAGACCAATAATAATATTAATTGCGTAAATGTTTCCGTTAAATGTATCATTTAAGATTATAGCTAAATCATCTAAATGTCCCATACTTTGTAAACTTGCAACTGCTAATAATATTCCCATAAAAAAGAAAATAGTTGCCATGTCCACTTTTTTAATTACTGCAATTACCGAAAGTTTCGATTTAACTTCAGCGCTTTTTTTAGAGTGTAAAATTTCTGTTACTACCCATAAAACACCTAGGCTAAATAAAATACCCAAGTAAGGAGGTAAATGAGTAACTGTTTTGAAAACAGGTACGAATAATAAACCAGCAACACCTAAAAAGAAAATTAAATTTCTATCTGACTTATTTACTCTAAAAGCATTTTTTTCTTTGTTTTCATCTATTACTAATGGTGCTAAATCGCCTTTCAGTTTAAAACTAACGTAAGCTAAAGGAATAAGAAAGCATACTAAAGAAGGTATAATAATTGAGGTAATAATATTTGCAGCGGTTATTTGTCCTCCAATCCATAACATTATGGTTGTTACATCTCCAATTGGGGACCATGCACCACCAGCGTTAGCAGAAACAATGATCATGCCCGCAAACATCCACAAATCATTTTTATCTTTTATAAGTTTTGAAATTAATGCCGCCATTACAATTGAAGTTGTAAGGTTGTCTAAAACAGCAGAAAAGAAAAAAGTAATGATACATAAAATCCACATTAACTTTACTCTATTTCGAGTTGCAATTTTATCTGTGATTATTGTAAAACCCTCGTGAACGTCTATGAGTTCAACTAAAGTCATTGCTCCTAAAAGAAAAAATAAAATTTCTGCAACATCAACTAGATGGTGTTTGAGTTCGTGACTAATTAAATGGTGGTCCATTCCACTAAATGCAAAAAGAGCCCATCCTAACGCACCTATTATAAGTGCAGAAGCAGCTTTATCAACTTTTATTGGATGTTCTAAAGCAATAGCTAAATAACCTAGTATAAATACGACTAGCATTAAAATATAAATCATTTTTTAAGTGTTTTTAATAGTTTTATTTTTCGTTTTGCAAATATACTGTTGTAGATGGAAAAGCAAAATCACAATTATGACTTTCTACAATATCCATTATTTTGTAATTTATATCCTGTTTTGTGTCTATATAATCTTCCCATTTATGGCTTTTAACAAAAAAGATTATTAATATATCTAAAGAGCTAGCCCCAAATTCTTGAAAACGAACTTTGCTTTCTTCATTGGTCATTTCATGTTCATTCAGCATTTTTTGAATATCAGTAACAACAGATTTAATTTGATCCGTAGTCGAATCGTAAGTAAGGCCAATCATAAACTTTGCTCTTCTTACTTTTCTTAATCCTAAGTTGTCTAATTCTGCAGAAATCAAATTTTTATTAGGAACTGTAACTATACTTCTGTCAAATGTTTTAATTCTTGTTGATCGGAATCCGACTTTTTCTACTACACCTGTAATAGAGCCTATGGTGATTATGTCTCCTACTGTAAAAGGTTTATCAAAAAATATAGTAAATGAACCTAATAAATTCTCTAAACTTTCTTTTGATGCCATAGCAATTGCAAGACCTCCAATACCTAAACCTGCAGCAAGCGTGGTTACGTCAATATTAAAAATAGTACCTAACAAATAAAAAGCAGCAAAAATATATACAGTTATTTTACTAGAGTCAATCGCAAAAGGAACAATTTGATCATCCATTTTAGATTCTGTCTTTAGTGCTTTTTTTGTTAAAATAAGTCCGATGTAATCAGCAAATTTAAGTCCGATACGTACAATAGAAATTAGGTATAAAACAGAAAAAGAATAATTTAAAATTGCTTGAACACCTAATTCATCTTTTGCAGCAAAATCTAGAGCAGAAGGAAATACTAGAAATTGACAAGCAAAATAAATAAAGGTTAATAATGTAAATGTAGATAAGGGTTTGACAAATAATGCATCAAATTCTTCAATACTTACATAGTTGTTCTTATTAAGTAATCTGAAAATAAAGTGACTTAACGATTTAGAGATTAATCTTCTTAAAATAGTTCCAATAAAAATTAGAACTAAAAATATTAAATAATTTTTCAGACTATTATCCAATATTACTTCTTGTAACATTTCATTTATATCCATGATTTATATTAATTGTTTTAAAGCAATTTCAAATGCTGTTTTAGAAATTTGCGTTTTAGAATTATTTAGTTGGTATGTTTTTTCAAGAGAATTCTTAATAATTGTTGAGGTATCTTCAAATATAGCAGAGTCACTCATTTCAATTTTGTTTTGCATTAAATAGGCAAATACTCTTGCCATTCCGCAGTTGGCAATAAAATCTGGTATTACACTTATATGCATGTCGGAAAATTCGCTAATTGGTCCAAAGAAAATTTCTTTGTCTGCGAAAGGCACATTTGCACCACACGAAACAACTTCCAGACCATTATTTATCATAGAATTCATTTGTTCTTTAGTAACTAATCTAGAAGCTGCAGCAGGTATAAAGATGTTAGCTCCAATTTGCCATATTTTTTTATTTACTTCATCGAAAGACAACATTTTATCACTTACTAAAGTGTTTCCATCTTTATTTATGAATAAATCTGATATTTCGCTTAAAGAAAAGCCATTTTCGTTTAGTAATCCACCATTTCTATCAATTATACCAACTATTTTAGCTCCTAGTTGAGCTTGATAAAAGGCCGCAGCTGCACCAACATTACCCCAGCCTTGAATAATTACTTTTTTATTTTGGATAGATTCGTTGTGTAAATGATAAAAATGCTTAACAGCTTCGGATACTCCAAAACCTGTAATCATATCAGCAACAGTATATTTTCCGCTTACATCTGGGGTTAATGATTCGTTAGTTACAGGAAATAAAACACCTGTTTGTAATTGTTTAATAATTGTAGATTTTTCATTAGCATTAGGATTAAAGTGCCCATTAAAAACACCTTCTTGAGGATGTTCTATACCTAATTCTGAAGTAATTGGGATGACTTCATGTATTTCGTCTACATTTAAATCTCCTCCTGTGCCATAATAATTTTTCAATAATGGCTTGATCGCTGCATACCATCTTTTAAGAACCCCTTCTTTTCTGGGGTCGTTAGGGTCAAAATTAATTCCTGATTTAGCTCCACCAATAGCTGGACCAGCAATAGTAAATTTTACTTCCATGGTTTTAGCTAGAGATTCTACTTCATTTTTATTTAATCCGACCCTCATCCTCGTTCCTCCTCCAGCAGCACCTCCTCTTAAAGAGTTTATAACTACCCAACCTTTTGCTTCTGTTTCACTATCACTCCATTCGAAAACAATTTCGGGGGCTTTGTTTTCATATTGCTTTAATAATTCTTTCATATATGTTTGGTGTAAAAGTTTTGGCAAAAATAATTATTAAAAATCAATTAATTGACCACTAATTGAATCTTGACTAGCACCGGTAACTGATTTATAGCAGTTTATTTGATTTTTTAATTTTAATATTCCTAATAAGCCAAAGATTAATGCTTCTTTATAATCAATTAATTTTCTCTCTGGAATTATAATTTCAGCATTGCTATAAAATTTGATTCTTTCCATTAAAAAATGATTTAAAACACCGCCTCCTGTAAATAAACAATTTCCTTCATTTAATTGCTTCCCTATCTGAAAAGCAAAATGCTCCAAACAAGTTCTTAGGATATTATTATTTTTTTCCTTGTATTTTTCAACTACAGGTATAAATTTTTCATTTACCCATTCAATTCCTAAGGATTTTGGAGCTTCATTATCATAATATTCGAGCTTATTTAAGTCGTTAAATAGATTTTTAATTACAGATCCACTTCTAGCAATTTTTCCTTGGTCATCGTAGTTAAAGCCTAGCAAATTGGCATATTTATTAAGTATTACATTTAAAGGACTAATATCGAAAGCAACTCTTTTTTCGTTTTTTAAATACGAGATGTTGCTAAATCCGCCTAAATTGACGCAAAAATGATATTCTGAAAATAATAAATGATCACCTACAGGAACCAAAGGAGCGCCTTGTCCTCCAAGCTGAACATCTAAATCTCTAAAGTTATACACGACTGGTTTTCTACAAATATCAGAAATTGTTTTACCGTCTCCGATTTGTAGTGTAAACTTTTTTTGAGGTTGATGAAATATAGTGTGTCCATGAGAACATATTAAATCGATACTCAAATCATATTTTAGAATGAAATTATTTAAATTCTCTGCCAAAAATTTTCCGTATTTAATGTCAATTCTTTTGATGTAATCATTTTTTTTATTGACAAGATTTTTTAGTTCACCATGCCAATAATCTGAATATGTAATAGTTTCACATGCTCCTAATTTGTAAAACCATTTATCTTTTTCGAAAGTAAATGTAATAAATGCTAAGTCAATTCCATCTAGCGACGTTCCTGACATTATTCCAATAACGTTATATTTTTTTTGAGTTTTCAAGCTAGGTCAAAAATAACTTAAAATGAGTATTTTTGTGCATCGAAAATTAAATAAAGCTAACTATGGAATTTAAATTATCAGAAGAACATGAAATGATTCGACAAGCAGCTAGAGATTTTGCTCAAACCGAATTGCTTCCTGGTGTAATAGAAAGAGACGAGAAACAAGAATTTCCTAAAGAACAAATAAAGAAATTAGGCGAATTAGGTTTCATGGGTATGATGGTAGATCCGAAATATGGCGGTGCTGGTATGGATACAATTTCTTATGTATTAGCAATGGAAGAACTTTCTAAGGTAGATGCATCGGCATCTGTAGTGGTGTCTGTAAATAACTCGCTAGTGTGCTGGGGAATTGAAAAATTTGGGTCAGAAGAACAAAAGGAAAAATACCTAAGGCCTTTAGCAACTGGCGAGAAAATTGGTGCTTTCTGTCTTTCAGAACCTGAAGCAGGTAGTGATGCGACCTCTCAACAAACAACAGCTATAGACATGGGAGATCATTATTTACTTAATGGAACCAAGAACTGGATCACAAATGGAAATTCGGCTTCCACTTATATTGTTATTGCTCAAACTGATGTTGATAAAGGGCATAGAGGAATAAATGCTCTTATTGTTGAAAAAGGCATGCCAGGATTTGAGGTAGGTATAAAAGAAAACAAGTTAGGAATTAGAGGGTCTGACACTCATTCTTTATTGTTTACAGACGTTAAAATCCCTAAAGAAAATAGGATTGGAGAAGACGGATTTGGTTTTAAGTTTGCAATGAAAACATTGTCGGGCGGAAGAATTGGAATTGCTGCTCAGGCATTAGGTATTGCTTCAGGAGCATACGAGTTATCTTTAGAATACTCAAAACAAAGAAAAGCTTTCGGAAAGGCAATTAGTGAACATCAAGCAATTGCATTTAAACTTGCAGATATGGCAACCGAAATAGATGCAGCTCGTCTCTTGTGTTTGAAGTCTGCTTGGCTTAAAGATCAGGGAATGAATTTTGATAAAGAAAGTGCTATGGCTAAGCTATTTGCTTCAGAAACAGCAATGAAGTCAACAACCGAAGCAGTTCAAATTCATGGAGGATATGGTTTTGTTAAAGAATACCACGTAGAACGAATGATGAGAGATGCTAAAATCACTCAAATCTATGAGGGAACATCTGAAATTCAGAGAGTTGTTATTTCAAGATCTGTAATAAAATAAGTCTATTATATAATTATTCCTATATTCGAGAATTAAAAAATAAATAAATATAATGAGAAGATTACTGTTAATTTTATTGGTTTTTGTTTGTCATATTAGTTTTTCTCAAAACCTACAACTTCTGGATAATATTAATCAGTCAAATTCTGATAATAGTTTAAAGTTTGTCCCGTCTAATATAGATCCTTCGACTGTAAACCCCTCTGATATTCCAAGTGAAGAGATTTTAAAAAAAATGGGCTTAAGCGAGCAAGAAATTAATGAGGCTATGGACTTTAAATTTCAAAGAGGCAAGTATGACCCTAATTTTATTGAACAAGATTCCTCTTTTAATTCTCTAAATATTCAGAATGCGGATCAATTTTATAACTCATTAAGTAATTTCGAATACAATGACTCTATTCTTTACCCTGTCGGGAAAGTGTATGGTCAAGATGTTTTCCGTTCTAACGAATTAAATTTCTTTAATAGAGCATTTGATTCACAAGCTCCAGATAATTATCTGATTGGAGAAAATGATGAATTAACTATTTCAATTTGGGGACTTGCCGAGCACAGCGAAACAGTTGTAGTTAACGATAAAGGATATGTAAACACTCAATATGCAGGCCGAATTTATGTAGGTTCTAAAAACTTTAAAAAAGTTAAATCACTTATTAAAAATAGAATGTCTAACTATTTTGATTTAACTAAGTCACAATTTGATTTAAGTCTAAATTATTCTAGAGTCATTACAGTAAATATAGTGGGAGAGGTGTTCAACCCGGGTTCCTATACTTTTCCAGCTACAAATACTGTCTTCAATGCACTTATGGCTGCAGGTGGTCCTAATCAAGTGGGATCAGTTAGAAATATTTATATAAAAAGAAACGGTAAAACTGTTGATTCTTTAGATGTTTATAAATTTTTATTCGACCCTAATTCTAATCAAGATGTCTTTTTACAAAACAATGATTATATTTTAGTAAATAACATTTCTAATATTGTCGAAGTTAGTGGTGAAGTAAACAGACCTTATACATACGAAGCCAAATTCGGCGATAACTTAAAAGATTTAATTACATACGCTGGAGGATTTACTAAAAATGCTTTTGATGGAAGTATTTCAATTAGTCGTTTAGAAAACAACTCTAAACAAACTATAACTGTTACAAAAGATAATTTTTCCACATTTCAGATTAAAAATGGAGATGAATTAACGATCTCTAAAGCACCCGAATTAGAAAAAAACTATGTTGATGTTAAAACTTCTACTGGAGTTTCTGCTAAATATCAGTTTAACGATAAATTAACAGTTTACGAATTATTGAATCTTTCTCAATCTTTGACTGATGAATTATATCTTGACAAAGCATATTTAATCAGAACGCTCGAAGATTATTCTAAAGAGTATGTAATAATTGAAATGAAGAAAATTATTGATAATCCTAATTCTTCTTTTAATCTAATTGTTAAAGAATATGATGAATTATTTTTCCTTTCTAAGCGTGATTTTTTAGACGAGTTCGAAATTAAAATTAGCGGTGGAGTTAAGAGTCCCGATACATTTAATTTTGGAAACGGCGCCACTTTAGGAGACTTAATCTTACTATCTGGCGGATTTGTACAAGAAGCCGCTGGAGGAAAAATAGAGGTATTCAGAACGGTGAGTTACAATTTAGAAACTAATCAAATTTCTCCTAGAAAAACAACAACCAAAAAATTTAATATAAGTAGTTCAGGAACATTAAAAGAGGATGACTTGTCTTACGAACTCTCTCCTTTTGATCACGTGGCTGTTAGGGTAAACCCTAATTATCAGCCAATTAAAACCGCAATTATTGAAGGGGAGGTAGATTATCCTGGAGAGTATAATATTGAAAGTAAAACTCAAAAAATTGCTGACCTTATAGACTTAGCTGGCGGAGTTAATATATTTGGAGATATGAGCTCTAGTGTTGTCTACAGACTTACAACGATTGAAACTAGTACAATCGACGAATATATTTCTTTTCAGCAAGATGAAGAAATCGTAAACGGGTTTTATTCTGACGGTGAATTTGTCGAGATTGTTGCTCAAAATGATGAAAATATAGCTAGTATAGATACTAGTATTGAGTCAATAAGTGTATATGTGCCCATTTCAATCAATCTTAAAAAAGCCTTAAAGAATAGAAATTCCAAGCATAATATCTTTTTACAAGACGGAGATAAAATTGTTATCCCTTCTTTAGAAAACATTGTTACTATAACAGGCGCAACCAAAAATTTAAAAAATAGCACTATCAATACTCCGTTTTTTAAAAGAAGGGCTAATTATTATGTTAATAATTTTGCTGGCGGATTTTCAAAGCATAATATTAAAGAAGAGACTTATGTTTTGTATCCTTCCGGATCAATAAAGAAAGCTAGAGATTTTGGGCTTTTTATTTTATATCCTAAGTTAGAAAATGGTGCTACTATAAAGGTTACTGAAGATGTTAAAATCAAACGTATAAAATCCGAACCTGTTGATTGGACAAAAGTTATTGAGTCAACAGTTACTAAGATTACCGGACTAGCTTCATTATACATTTTATATTTATCAAGACAATAATTATGGGTGAGTTTTCCGATGAAAAAGTATCAGCTATCACATTTAAGGATGTCTTAATTCTTGTTGATAGAATTTGGACTATTTTATATTTAAAAAAGCTATATATAATAATTTTCACTTTTCTCTTTGGGTTTTTAGGTTATTTTATTGCTTTTACTGATGAGGCTAATTATGATGCAGAAATCACTTTCGTTATTGAGGATAATGAAACTTCTTCTCCCTTAGGAGGATTAGGAGGAATTGCAAGTCAATTTGGACTTGATTTCGGTGGCTCTTCTAATGCTTTCAGCCAAGCTAATATCGAAGAACTAGTTAAGTCAAGAAGACTTATTGAAGATGCTCTTTTAACTCCTGTAGTTGTTGATAATAAAGAAGATAAATTAATAAATCATTTCATTTCATTAATTAAATTAGATGAGAATTGGGATGATTCAATAAAGTATATAGCTAACTTTCCAGTCGAGAAAGATTTATTTTCGTTTGAGCAAGACAGCATTATGTCAATTGTTTATAATAAAATTGCATCTTCATTTGTTAACATTGATTTTAAAAATGAGACAAATATTATGTATTTGAAAGTTAATTCTGAAAACGAAGATTTTTCTTTAAGATTCGTTGAGTCTCTGATAAAGAAACTAGACAAGTACTACATTTCTTTTCAAACTGCTAAGGCTCAACTCAATTTAAACTTCATATCAAAAAGAGCTGACTCAGTCCTAATTGAGCTTCAATCCGCTGAACTATTATACGCTGAATATAAAGATTCAAACTTTGGGGTTAGAAAGTCTAAAGGAGTATTGCAAGAATTACGTCTTCAAAGAGATGTTCAAATATTGAACGTTATGTATAGCGAAATAATCAAAAATTTGGAGCTTACAAAGTTTACGTCTCTTAATCAAAAGCCATTAATTAGTATAATCGATAGTCCAAAATTTCCACTCAAGCAAAATTTAAAATCTAAGTCCAAATATTTTGTTTTGTTTTTTATACTTGGCTTTTTCATTTCCGCTTTTTATTTTACAATGAAGCAATTAATAAAAGATGAATTAGATTAAATTAATTTTTTCTAATTGCTCTAGCTTTATGCCTCTTGATCCTTTAAGTAATATCTTACTATCTGTTATAGGATTTTTAATAATCCATTGGCTTAATAAATCTACGTTATTAAAGTGCTTGTAATTATGAGTACATTTCCCGAACTCTTTGCCTACAATTATTACATTTTTAATGTTTTTCTTATGTAATGAATCAATAATATTCTGATGTTCCAAATTAGAGCTATCACCAAGTTCTAGCATGTCCCCTAAAATCAACCATCGATTTGTTTTATTTGTTTCTAAAAAAGAATCTATCGAAAGACTCATGCTTGATGGATTTGCATTGTAAGCATCTAAAGTAAGTATGTTTTTTACTTCTGTTTTTCTTAGCTCAGATCTATTATTACTGGGTTTATATTTTTTTAAAGAGTCAACAATTTTTTTCTTGTCAATATCGAAATAAGAGGCAATAGTAAATGCTGCAGCAACATTAGTCTTGTTGTATGAACCTACTAAATTTGTTTTGATTTTATGATTATCAACCATTACGTAACAAAGTCCGTCATCATTAGTTACATTTTGACAATCTAAATAAAATTCTCTGCTTATATTTTGAGATAGTTCAATTAAAAGTTTATCATTTTTATTTACGAATAATTTTTTATTGTTTTCGTAAACATATTGATAAAGCTCATTTTTTGTTTTAATAATATTTTCGTGAGACCCAAAACCT
>JBELHW010000049.1:0-2274 GCA_042091225.1 Cryomorphaceae bacterium
ACATCATTTGCGGGAACAAACAATTATGGCAGTGGAGAAGATATGCAAATTAATGGCATTGAGGTAATTTACAATGGTGATAAAAGAGGAATCATACCAGTTCCTTCAGGCTCTGTAATATCTACTGTTTCTAATACAAGTGCATCACCTGCTAATTTCAACGGATACTTAGTAGATGAGAATTACTTTGCAGGTTGTGGTGGAGGTGGTAGTACCAGTTCAACATCTACTACAAACAATCAAATATCTAATTACAATAATATCTTAGATGAGTCTATTACTTCTGGTACTTTCAATTATTTGCATGCTAGTTGGCCTACAGATGAGAGTTTTAATTATACGGTTCCAGCAGGAAAAATAATGAAAATTACTTCTTATCAACATACTAATATTAGTAGTGCTAACACTACTTATGTTAATGGTCAACAATGGGGTGATAATGGAGATTTGCCAACTCTTTTTTCTGAGGGGACCCAAATTGAAGTACAGTTTGACTGGACAGGAGATGCTGTGTCTGTGCAATATGATTTAATTGATAATACGGCAGGAATGGTGTTAAATTATTTGCATGCTAGTTGGCCTACAGATGTGAGTTTTAATTATACGGTTCCAGCAGGAAAAATAATGAAAATTATTTCTTATCAACATACTAATATTAGTAGTGCTAACACTACTTATGTTAATGGTCAACAATGGGGTGATAATGGAGATTTGCCAACTCTTTTTTCTGAGGGGACCCAAATTGAAGTACAGTTTGATTGGACAGGAGATGCTGTGTCTGTGCAATACATTTTATTTGATAATTAATTATTTTAGAAAATAACTCTCCAATCATAAAATCAAATTATTTTTCTTAAGTTTGTTTTAGTAGATTGATTACCGGTGCAAAAAGTGGTGCAAATTTTAGTTTAAAAGCTTACTGTAATCTAGTGAAAAGTGTAGAGGTTGTAATCCTGCTACCCCGAAAGTATAAAAAAACCCTCATAAATTTATGAGGGTTTTTTGGTGGACCTAAGTGTCCTTATTTCGAACTTTCTTAAAAATTAGTAGTCCGAACAGAAATAATTATTGCTTCTTTTTAAATTTAGTAACATCAAGTTTATTTTCTGTTGGCTGCATTTCATCAAAAAAGAATCATCAAAATCACTGCTTAATGGAGCTATTTTGTGTCTGCTTCTAATTAGTACAGTATTTTTATTTCACCAAAAAAGTAAGAATCGGAATTTTAGAAGTGAAAAAAAAGATGACTTAAAATAATCTAGTTATCACTTTCTGAATTGTCAAGCATTTTTCTCATCCAATTAATTCCATTTTTTCTTTTTGGAGACCACATTTTTTCAAATAAGAATGTTCTGTAAGTATCCTCTTTCGCTATTTGTGTTAGCTTCTCTTCATCAATATCAAAGCTCAACAAGTCACAATCAATGACATTAAAATTACTAGATTGATTGTTTCTGTAATGATATTCAGATTCAGTCACTCTCTCATTATTTTTTCCTAATAACCAACCTCCTCTAGGGATTGAATTGCTTTCAATAATCTCATTATTAGATTCAAAATATATTCCTTTTTTAGGCCCTAGAACAAGACACATTCTTTTGCCAACCATTTCAAGGTTTTCAAGGTTTTCTTTTAATCTTTTGGTAAGATTAACCAATGAGTCTTTGTGAATAAGTATTAAATCCTCTCTGCTTATTACACTGTGTTCCATTTTAATAGCTAAGCTAACTCCTAATTCACATTCTTCTGAATCAAAAGCGGTAAATTCGATTGGAATTTGTTTGTACACTCCAGATGATACTCTGTCAATAATGTATGGGAAATTTCCATAACCCTTTTTAAATGTTTGTTTTGAATTTTTCATTTTGCAATAGTTTTAGTTAATAATTCTATTGCATTAAGAATAGTTGGGTTCCCAGTTGTTTTTAGGCGGGAGCCTCGCATCTATTGTTCCACCGCAGCTTGAGAAAGCTCGGTTGGCATACTTACAGTAACTCTTAATGCATTACAATATTACAGTTTTTTTTTAACTCTTGAAATTTACAAATATACCTTCATAATTAAATAGTTAGGTTATTCCAAATTTAATAATTGATTATGAATGAAGTAGCACAATTAAAGCACCAATGAATCTTGAAGGGAGGGGGCTATAAAAGTATAAAGGGTATCTATGTACATCGAATGGGGGAATGTCGATATTTTACACGCAAAATTAGAGTTAATTTTAAGGGTTAGCCAAACTTGCTTAGTATGGAATTATAGCCAAATATTTCA
>JBELHW010000050.1:0-13284 GCA_042091225.1 Cryomorphaceae bacterium
ATGTGTTCTAAAATTTTTAATTGTACAATAGATATTTTGGAATGGTAAAAATAGTGACGATCTAGTACCTATAACCACCGAAAATCTTTTGCCTTGGCTAATGTCTGTCCAAATCTCTAACCTTTCATGGTTGTTAAACTTAGAATGATAAACCCCAACACTATCACCAAAATACGTTCGAAGTCGATTAATTATTTGGGCAGTTAAAGCAATTTCAGGAAGGAGGTATAATACTTGTTTATTTTTAGATAAAGCGTCTTGAATAAGCTTAATGTAGATTTCCGTTTTACCGCTTGCTGTGACACCATGCAATAAAACTACATTTTTATCTATCAAACATTCATTGATTTCTTGATATGCCCTAGTTTGTTCATTACTTAATTTTAATTTTGGACTTTGATCAATTTTAAATTCTTCAATGCGATTAATTTCTTCACTAAAAACAGAAATAAATCCTTTAAGCTCTAAAGATTTTAATGATGAATAGGAACATACCGTATCTGCTATTACCTTCGAAAGTGGAATTTTTTCTGGTGAATCAACATTTGTATTTTTAATTAAATATTCAACAACAAATTTTTGTTTCTTAGCATTTTTTAGCAACGACAAATCTATTTGATCCTTGTTTAAACTCACAAATTTTATAGTCTTGGGTCTAAATTTCTCGTTTAATTCCTCGTATACTTTAATGAAATTTCGATTTAAAAGACCGTTTAAAACAGAAAAGACATTTTTAGTATTGAGAATAGATTCTATTTGTTTTAAGTTTAGTTTTTCTGAAATTTGTAAAGCTTCTAGAATTAAAAATTCTTGATCATTTAACTCAATGTCTGTAAGTTTATCACAATTAGAAACAAAAATAGACTCGCTAGAGAGTTTAAGGAAAGATGGAAGAGCAACATTCATTACTTCTCCTAAAGAACAGCAGTAGTAAGTCGAAATCCATTTCCATAGTTTTAATTGAGATTGATTTATTATTGGCCTATAATCAACAACATCAATAATTTCCTTTACTATATAACCTTCTGGCTCATTATTATGAACTTTAAAAACTATTGCAGTATAAATTTTTTTCTTACCGAATTGAACTACAACTCTATAACCTGGTTCTACAGATTGAAAAGTATCAGGCACCTCAAATGTATAGGTGTCTGAAAGAGGAAAGGGTAATATTACATCAACAAAAATCACTTCAACAAAGATTTAAAAAGCAATTCGAATATAATATAAAGAAGAAAGAAACTTATAAACAGTAACCTATTTTATAACGTTTACCACACCAGTCTTGGTTACCAATTGAGCATCTTTTCCATATGCTTTCAAAACATATGAATAGTTACCAATAGGAACAATAGAACCGCCGAAGGATCCGTCCCAAGAATTAGTTATATCATTTGAATAGAATAATTGTTTCCCCCAACGATTGAACAATGTAATTTCAAAGTCAATAATATTATTTCCTTGAATAATAAATAACTCGTTTTCATCATCCGAATTTGGAGAAAAAGAATTAGGAACAAAAATCTGTAGATCACAACCCACTTCTAACAATAGCGAATCTATTTCGTTACAATTGTTAGGAAAAGAATAGGTAAGCCAATGTTTACCCACTCCAGCAGTAATAGGATTAAACATACCAGTATTATTTAAACCATTACCAAACCATAATCCTCCCTCATTTAAAGACTCAATCTGGAAGGCAGGATGAATAGGACAAATAAGTGTATCAATATAAGATAAAATTTGAGGATCTTTAAAAGGCTTAATAGCCACTAGAGCATTTCCAATATTTCGCTCTGACCTGCAACCATTTACATCTTCTACATATTGAACGGTATACAAAGCAGGATCATCAGTGTACATGCTAAATACATTAGACTCTAATCCGCTATAAACAACATTATAATCACCATTATTGATGGATAAATTATATGGAGCATTTGCTTCTATCTCGACTTGAATTAGACTGCTATCTCCTAAACACAATATATCGCCACCAACTATTCTAGAAGAAGGTAAAGAGTTTGTGTCAATTATAGCTTGACCAAAAGCAGATCCGGAGCAATTTGCATCAGAAACTTCAATCATGTTATAAGTCCCGTTTAAAGTGGAATTACTAACCATGTTAAAATATTGACTTGTTCCTGTAAACTGTTGGTTTTCGTTTTCAAAAATATAATTAAAAGGTGGTAATCCAGTAAATACAACGTCTAGCGGTACTCCAACATCGGAGCCTGCACAAATTGTACCACCTCCAGAAAGAGTTGCAGTAGGTCTATCAACGCCAACAACCGTTATTTGATCTTGTGCAGAACAATTATTAGCGTCTGTAACATCTAAAGTATAAGTTCCAGCAGGAACTGAAATCGAAGAGGAAGTTTCTCCAGTACTCCAAGAATAATTAAATGGAGCATTACCACCCACAGATTGAATTTCTAGATCGACTTCATCACCTAAACAAACTGATAAATCATTTCCTAAGTCTAAAGAAACAGTATTTATCACTTCAACATGAAAAGTATCAGATAAAATTGCACAATTTACGTCACTTGTTACCTCAACAATATAATCTCCAGTACCTACAGTAATAGATTGAGTTGATTCTCCATTATTCCAAGAATAAGTGTAATTCCCTGCTTCGCTAGGCTGTGCGGTTAAAGTAACTTCCGTTCCACAACCAACTTCAATATAAGAGCTGTCCTGACCAACATCATTTGTAATATTTAACTCTGGAGAAGTAAAACTATTTTCTTCTAAAAAAACATAGGACGATAAGCCCCCGTCACTACCGTCTGCAATTGCTAATCGAATGTGGTATAGTTCACCACACTGAACTGTTGCCTCTGCAGTAATAACAGTAGTAAAACCATCAGCATCAGATACAGTTTCTAAACCTTGATTATTTACAAAAAAACCAGGGTTTGTAGTTTCATTAACAGAAGAAATAGTCACTGGTAATTCTGGATTTGAATTAGGAATTGTAGCAATATTTATAGATCCATCAGGAAAACCTGCTGGACTAGAGTAAGGCCCAGTTATTCCAGGACCAGACAAGAAAAAACCAAATACATCATTGTATTGAGTGTTTTCGAAAGCAAAATATTCTTGTGAGCCAAAAACATATTTAAACGATAAATCTTCACTAGTAGGAATAAAATCAAATTCTAAAACTGCAACATCATTAATGCTACTTACCGTAAAATTTTGTCCGATTAAAGCAGGGACAGAGTTAGCAACATTTAATAAATCAGGGTCAGTTACTGCAGGAACTACATCAATAAAATCACCAAATCCTGCAAAATTAGGGTCTAATAAATTTATATCTCCAGTAGATAAAACAATTCCACTTCCTAAACCAAGATTAGAGTTTGATCCATCAAAATAACCGATTTGAATAGAGTCACCCATGTAAGAATGATTTGAAGCCACGACACCACCACCCAATAATACATTGTCAATCAAAAAAACAGGATTGTCGTTAGGATTGTTGTTGTCAACAGTTATCTGTGCGTATATCTGAGTAAAAGTTAAAACATTAAACAGAATAAAAAAGGTTAAGAATTTATTCATCATTTTTTTAAAAGCATGAACATACTTTAGAGTACACTCATAAGGTTATTCACAAAAATATAATACTTTTTTTAATAAATCACATTTATAACACCATTTTTATTATGGAAAGATGCATTTTTAGAGTACAAATCAATTTTTTAAGTGTAAATTCCAGTAGGAACAAGCTTTCCTTGATAGGTTCCATCCCAAAAATTTGAGATTTCATTTGTGGAATAAATGAGTGACCCCCATCTATCAAAAACATTCAAATTAAAATCAACAATATTATTACCATAAATTTGTAAAAAATCGTTAATCCCATCATCATTAGGAGTAAAGCTTTCAGGTATGTATATGCTATAAGGACATCCTACGCTGAGTAAAACTGAATCTCCTTCATTGCAATTTTGAGGATATTTATAAAATATCCAACCTTCACCATCTGCGGCATTAACCGGTTCGAAAACACCATTTGATGTAACTCCTTTGCCACTCCAAAAACCACCTTCTAAATCTGAAAATAATTGAAATGAAGAATCTACCTTGCAAAAAGAAGTTTGTAATGGAGGAATAATGTTCGGTTGATTAAGCTCCCTATAACTTACATATGCAGAACCAAAATTTTCTTTAGATCTACAACCATTAATATTTTCAATATAATTTACTTTGTAGAGTGCAGTATCTGTAACTGTTATATAAAATGGATTAGATTGCACATTTTCATAAGTAATATTATAATTATTTTTTGTTAAACTTACTTTATAAGGAATACTTATTTCATCAGTAATTATTTCCAAAACAGCATCTTCTCCAAAGCAAATTTCTTTATTTCCAAAAATAGAACTACTAAAAGATGAATACTCATCTATCTTGCCTAAACCTGAGAAACTTCCAGTACACAAAACATCTTCTAAATTATAAATGGTGTAGTGACCGATTTCACTTACATTATTTACATTATTTACATTATTTACATAATTTAATGAGTTTATAGTATCAATATACTGATCTTCATACAAACCATAATTAAGAATAAATGGTGGATTTCCAGTTAACTGAAACTCTAAAGCCATCTCATCTTCCGAATTAAAACATTTTAAAATCTCGCCAGAAATTAATGCAGTAGGCCTGGTCAATTCTTGAACAACAGCAATTTCTGTTGTCTTGCAATTATTTCCATCCGTAACAGTTAGACTATAACTACCGTGACCAACTAAAATACTATCTTATACTTCTTCGCTTGACCAATAATAGGTAAAAGGTGAAAAACCAGAAATTTCAGCTTTTAAAACGATGCTATCTCCACTACAAACACTCAAATCGTTGGAGAAAAAAATATTAGGAGGTTGATTGTATCTTACCGATATAGTATCAGAATTAAAACTACAATTCTGACTACTAGTTAGAGTAAGCCAATATTGGCCCTCACCAACCGTAATATTTTGAGTAGTATCCCCAGTATTCCAACTAAAAACGAATCCTTCTATATTAGGCAATTGTGCACTTAAGTTTACAGTGGATTCACAAGGGATTTCCAAATCAGTTAAATTAAGATCTTCAATATCGTTAGAAATTAAAACTTCTGGAGAAGAAAAACTATTAGCACTAAGAAAGATATAGGAAGAAAGTCCTGAAGCAGAACCATCTGCTATTGCTAAGCGAATACGGTAAGTTTCACAACACTGAACAAGAGTGGTAGCATCTAAAGGAACTGTAAAACCATTTACATCATTTATTCCAATTGGGTCATCAATATAATATTCTGAATTAAGATTATTATTTACCGAAGAAATAGTAATTGGAAGCTCAGGTGAAGAATTTGGTACAACAGCTATATTTATTGAGCCACCAGGAAATTCTTGTGGACTGAAATAAGGTCCTGATATTCCTGGTCCGGAAATAAAAAAACAAAATACATCGTTGAATGTAGTATTTTCATATGCGTTATATTCCCTAGATGCAAATGCATAATAGAAGGATAAAGTATCACTGGTAGCAACAAAGTCAAATTCTAATACTGCAACGTCGTTAATGTTCGAAACTGAAAAATTCTGACCAATTAGGCCAGGTACCGAGTTAGCTACATTCAACAAATCAGGATCCTCGACATCAGGTTCAACATTTATTCCATTAATTGCACCATTAAATTGAGGGTCTAATAACCTTAGATCCCCTGTTGCTAGAACTACTCCAGAAGAGATTCCAAGATTAGAGGTGTTGGATTCAAAAACTCCAATTTGAATGCTGTCACCCATGAAAGAAAAGTTTGAAGCAGATATTCCACTTCCCAATAAAACATCCTCAACTAAAAATTGTGGATCATTTTACTGACCTCCAATTTCTACTGTGATCTGGGCTTTTGTTATTTTAGTATGTATAAATGTTAAGGTTATGAAAAGTAAAAAATACTTATTCATAAATAAATAATTTGGTTTTTAAGTTTTTAAGTTTTGATTTTAAGGATATTGTGTATAAACCTGTAGCTAAGTTTCCTC
Source organism: Cryomorphaceae bacterium (assembly GCA_042091225.1). Classification (GTDB taxonomy): domain Bacteria; phylum Bacteroidota; class Bacteroidia; order Flavobacteriales; family UBA7312; genus JABAYQ01. The sequence continues at coordinate 6,048 of JBELHW010000050.1, forward strand.
TATTCACTGTAAGGCTATTCACAAAGTTTTGTTTTCTTATCACTCGACCTCTAGAATCTATCAGACTAAATTCTATTTCTGAAGAAGAATCGTATGAATCGATAGTAAAGAAATCTCGCATAGGATTAGGATATATATTGAAAGATAAAAGATTTGGATCTTCAATATTTACAGTTCCATTATAATCTAAAGTGATAGAACCTTCACATCCGTTTGCATCAGTAGCTACTAAAGTATAGGTTCCATTCTGTAAAGGAGTGAAACTTAATCCTGTAGAAACCTGATACCCAAAATATAACCACTCAAAAGTATATGGAGGTGTTCCTCCATTACCATTTGCATTAAAAGGAGGGTTGTCAGAAAAGAACGCACTCACTGTCGATGGTTCATCTATCTCTATATTAGCATTTAAAACACATGAATTAGCGTCGGTTATAACAACTGTATATTCTCCAGCACTCATGTTAAAAGGGTCTTGACCTTGCCAATCAATGTCATATGGAGCTTGACCTCCATTTACGCTTATAGATATTTCTCCATCATCTGCACCATTACAACTAACAGCGCTTATGTCAGCAGTTACTTGCATCGCATCAGGCTCAGTAATTTGATAAGTAAATAATGTTTCACAACCAATGTTGTTTGTTACAACTAAATCGTATTGACCAGCACTCAATGAACTTATATAATTAGTTTGATCTCCGTTAGACCAATTTAAAAGTGTCCCTTGTTGGTTTACAACCTCAACAAATATAGATCCTAAACTTTCCCCATTACAACTAACATCATTTAAATCTGCAAGAACAACTGTAGCAGATGGCTGGTTAATTATAAATTCTTCGGATAAAGTATTACATTCTAAATAGTTTGCTGTCAAAGTAATAGAACCTGCTGTTAAATTTGACTCAATACCAGAGTCATAAAACTCTCCATTCACATACCAATCGTATTGGAAAAGTGGATTAGGATTTAAAACTGCAGCAAAAGCAGCAGTGTCACCATAGCATTCGATATTGTTGTCATATGAAATATTATCAATGGAAGAATAAACATTGTAACCAGCAACTATTTCAAGTGGCGTAGGTTGTCCGTTTCCACTATTTATAGCAACACACCCTCTATCATCAATTACCTCGAATAAATAAAATCCACTACATAAATTTGATGCTAATACAGAAGTGTTTTCTGTAGTTAAACTATCAATTAAATTTCCATTAAGATCAAGCCACTGATAGTTATAATTTCCCGATCCTCCAATTGAGTTTATAGTAATTTGACCATCGCAAGCAGAAATATCACCCGAACAACTTTCATCATTTTCTTTAACAACATCAAAATATAATTGAGATGGCTGTGTAATTAATGTTTGATCTGCTATAGAACATCCGTTAACATCGGAAACTACTACACTAGTAATTCCGGAAGGTAAAGAAGACTTCAAAAATGATTCAGAATTAATAATAATCTGCTCGCTTCCTCCTATCCAATTAAAGTTATAGGTATAAGGACCATAGCCTCCTTGTAAAGTTACTTCTGCTTGTCCTGAATTATCCTCAAAACAATTAAGAGCTATAGAATCCATTTGTGATTCAAAGGTACTAATCAAAGGGATTTCTATTACTAATGAATCAACACAACCATTGTCGTCCTCTACATAAGAAATATATTCTCCTGAAACGTAATTAGTCAACATAGAAGTTTGATTACCATTATTCCAACTAAATTGATATTCACTTGAAGTATTTAAAAATCCACCTTCTGCTATAACAGTTACTTTTCCGGTCGCAATATCCTCGCAATATGCTGGAACTAACTCTGAGGTATCTAATTTTAATTCTTCAGGCTCACCTACAAAAGTAAATCCGTTGGAAGAACAATTATTATAATCTGTCACTAAAAGCTCATATGGTAATTGAGAAGCTGGAAGATTATAAATATTAGGAGAGTTAAAACCAATAGTATCTCCAGTTAATAACCAAGTGTAAGTATAAGTATTATTTAAAAAAGGAGTTCCACCATTTACATTAGCAACAATTTGACCTGTAGAATCTCCATTACAAAGTACATCTGACGAGTTGAGTATAATTCTAATGTTTGACGGCTGACTAATGAAAACAGTATCAGTCACCTTACAACCTATTTCATCTTCGGTAATTACCCAATAATTTCCAAAAGAAAGTCCGAATTGAGAACTTTGTTGGCTTTGGTTAGACCATAAATAAGATAATAAACCTACACCTCCATTAGCACTTATCGAAGCGCTACCATCTGCATATCCGTAACAGCTGTTAGCAACTGAAAAAATATCTGTAAATATTTGAGGATTTTCGTCAACATTGATAATTTCTGATGCAGAACAACCCGAGGCATCAGTTACATTCACAGTGTAATCTCCAGTCATTAATTGCTCTGCATTAGGCGTAACATGTCCACTACTCCAATTATAGAAATAAGGTTGATTACCTCCACTTACAACTACAGATGCAGACCCTGAGTTTTCCCCATAGCAACTAGCCATTGACGAAGTAGATTCTATCATCAAAGGTTGAGAAGGAGAATTTATAATGTACTCGTAATTGTAAATACATCCGTTAGAATCTGTAATCTCCAATTGATAAACTCCAGCACTTAAATTAAATAAACTTGGGGAATCGGAACCACCGTAGTTAGTCCAGTTGTATTGGTAAGGAGGAGTACCGCCACCCATTACTGTTAAATTAATAGCACCATCTTCTGCATCAAAACAGCTTACATCTGAAAGTTGGACATTTAAATTTAAATCGTTTGGCTCTTGTACAATTACTTGATCATTAGCTTCACAACCATTATCATCTCTTATTATTAAGTAATAAGAACCAACTGGGACAGAGACCGAAGTGTCAGAACTAATCATATTTGGACTTGTAGAAGAAAACCAGTTAATGTCGTATCCACCTGATGAAATTTCACCTCCAGTAATAGATTGAACAAAGACTAATCCATTGTCTTCTCCATTACATATAACATCTTGTGCCCCAGTTATAACTTGAATTGGCTCTTGTGCAGACTCAATGGTAGCTTCTTGAACTAAGGCGCAACCTAAAGCATCTTCAACAAAAATATCATAGGTACCAAATGGTAAATTTTCAAATACAGAAAAAGAGGCTAAAGAATCACCGCCGTAAATAGAATACGAAACAGGTGTTGTTGCTCCGTTACCTGTAATAATAGTTACAGTCCCATCATCAATCCCTTGGCAACTAACCGGATTAGTATATACCTCTATTTCAAAACCATTTGCAGAAGTGGTAGGCACTTCAATAGAATTGACACAGCCATTAGTATCAATTCCTGTCAGAGTATAAGTAATGGAAGCAGCTGAGCTCATATTAACAATTTGTGAATTAGTAGAGCTAAGGCCAGTGTTAGGTGACCAAGAATATATCTGAGCTCCAAAAGCACTTACTTCCACAGGGTTTCCTCCACAAATAATTATTTCTTCTGGGACATAAGATAATTCAGGTAATCCATATTCAGTAATATTTATTATATCTGTATCCATACAACCGTTTGAGTCAATCACGGTCAAGGTATATTGATCTCCGGATCCTACAATTAAATTTTCATCGTCAGAACCATTGCTCCAATCAAATGTGTAAGGTAAAGTTCCATTTGTTACGTTTGATTCGATTGTTAGTAAGTCGCCAGTACAAAGTATGGTATCATTAGAAAAGGAAATCTCTGGAATTGGTTGTGAGTAAACAACAATTGTATCTGAATTAACAGCACATCCTGTCTCATCAGTTGCTTCTACCCAGTAAGATCCGGGACCAACTGTAATAGTTTGTTCATCACTTCCAGTATTCCAAACAAAATCATAACTCCCGTCAATATCAGCTGTTAAATCTACATCTACACCACAATCTGTAAAAACTTTATTTGAATCAATTTCTAAGCTATTTATTACTTGTAATTGCGGTGATGTAAAACTTCCTGCATCTAGAAATACGTAAGAAGATAAACCAGTATCCGAACCATCGGCAATTGATAATCTGATGTGATAGGTTTCACCACATTGCACTTCAGCCTCGGCGGTAATAACTGTTGTAAATCCATCAGCATCGGCAACTGTTTCAAGAGCCTGATTGTTAACAAAAAGATTTGAGTTTAAATCGGCATTTACCGATGAAATTGTAATTGGCAATTCTGGGTCCGAATCTGGTATTGTTGCAATATTTATACTACCACCAGGAAAAGCAACAGGACTTGCAAATGGACCAACTATTCCAGGGCCTGAAATAAAAAAACCGAAAACATCATTGTATTGGGTGTTTTCATATGCGAAATATTCTTGTGAAGCAAAAACGTATTTAAAAGACAAAAAAGAAGATGTAGGAACAAAATCAAATTCTAAAATCACTACATCATTTACGGAGGTAACAGAAAAGTTTTGACCAATAAGGTCAGGAACAGAATTAGCAACTGTTAATAGGTCAGGATCATCAGCATTACTATTTACATTTCCACCAAATCCTCCACCAGGAGGAACCAAAAGACTTATATCTCCTGTAGACATTACAATTCCACTATCTAGGCCAATATTACTTAAAATCCCATTAAAAAAGCCAATTTGTAAAGGATCCCCTTGAAATTGATGGTTAGAAGCAACAACTCCGCTACCAAGTAATAAACTGTCTATCAAATAAATTTGAGAATCATAAGGAGCATCATTAGTAACTGTTATCTGGGCTGTACTAGAAAAAGTAACAAAAAAAGATAAAACAAAACAGATTTTTTTTAACAATGAAATGTAATTCATGAGCATATATGTGGTTATTTTAATCATGCAATTTAACAAAAAAAAGAACAGAAAATAAAGAAAATTTAATTCAATTTTACTAATTCAACTATTTCTTAAACTGCAACTCATGTAATTTTTTGTAGGCCTTATTTTGTTTTAAGAGTTCAAAATGAGAACCTTGTTCAATAATTTTCCCCTTCTCAAACACTAAAATTTTTGATGCTTTTTTAATGGTTGCAAGACGATGAGCAATCACGATAGACGTTCTGTTCTCTGTTAATTTATTTATCGCACTTTGAATCAGCAATTCAGTTTCAGAATCAATACTGGATGTTGCTTCATCCAAAACTAAAACTTTTGGATCGCTAACGAAAGCTCTTAAAAAAGATAAAAGTTGCTTCTGACCAACGGATAACATTGCCCCTCTTTCCCTAACATTATAATTGTAAGCATTTGGAAGCTTATTTATAAAATCATCAACACCCAAATCGATAGAACATTTTCTTACTTGTTCAAAAGATATGTCCTGTTTTAAGGTAATGTTGTTTAGCACCGAGTCAGAAAATAAAAAAACTTCTTGTAAAACAACAGAAATACTTGATCTTAAAGAATGAAGTTTTATAGATTTATAATCTTGTCCGTCAATAAGAATTTGACCTCTATTAATATCATAATTTCTATTTAACAAATTTACAATGGTAGACTTGCCGGCACCAGTAGAACCTACTAAGGCTAACGTTTGACCTGCTTCTAATTTAAATGAAACATCTTTTAAAACCCAATCTTCTCCTTTGTAAGCAAACCAAACATTTCTAAATTCAATTGCTCCTTTAATTTCATCAATTGAGAGAGTTCCTTTATCTTCAATAACCGAATCTGTATCTAAAACTTTGAATACTCGCTCTGAAGCTACCATACCCATTTGAAGTACGTTAAACCTATCTGCTAACTGACGAATTGGTCTGAAGAGCATGTGTATGTACAAAATAAAAGCTATCAACTCTCCCAAGCTTACATTATCTCCAGAAACAACTGCTAAACCTCCCCACCAAATAAGTAAACCTATAGAAACGGCTGACAAGACTTCAACAACAGGGAAAAATATAGAGTAATACCAAATTGATCTTATATGAGCTTCTTTGTGCGAATTATTTATCTCTTTAAATTTTTTAAACTCTACCTTCTCTCTGTTGAAAAGCTGAACTACAGACATGCCAACAATTCTTTCTTGAACAAAAGTGTTTAGCTCAGAGACCTTAGTTCTCACATCTTGAAAAGCAATTTTAATTGACTTTTTGAACCAATTTGTTGCTACAAGTAAAATTGGCACGGAGGCTAAACTAAAAAGAGATAATCTCCAATCGGTTATAAACATCACAGTTATAACAACAATTAATTTTAATAAATCTCCTAAAATCACCAAAAATCCTTGTGAGAAAATATCAGCAATAGTTTCAATATCGGAAACAACTCTTGTAACTAAAGCACCAATAGGATTGTTGTCAAAAAATGAATGCTTAAACTTTAAAATTTTATTGTAAACTTCAAGGCGAATGTCTTTTATCACCACCTGCCCTAAATAATTTGCCCAATAGGTATAAAAAAATTGAATAACGCTTTCAATAGTCAATAGAAAAATTAATAAAAATGTAATTTTTTTGAGTTTCAATAAATCAGGGACAAGAATAAAATTATCAAATGCATATTGTATTAATAAAGGTCTTGCAGGAGATAAAAAAGCTAAAAGAATAGCGAAAGAAGAAGTAGAAAAAAATATTTTTTTATAGGGTTTAACATATGTCATCACTCTCTTGAATAATGAAAAATCATACGTTTTAGTTGAGTTTACTTGATCCATATATCGTTCGGATATTTTACATCTTTTAAATATAACCCACAAGCGGGCACAGAAAACCCTGCTCTTGACCTGTCTTTAGAATCGATGATTTTTTTGAAGTCGGATAAAGTAATTTTCCGGGTACCTAATTCAATAAAGGTGCCTACAATGGACCTAACCATGTTTCTTAAAAAACGATCTGCTTTAATTTCAAAAATTAACATTTGGTCTTTAATTTTCCATTCAATAGCTAAAACAGAACACAAATTAGTTTTTGTTTGTGTATTTGATTTAGAAAATGAAGTAAAATCTTTATTTTCTAGCAACAAAGGAATAGCTTCATTCATTAATTCTAAATTTAATGGTTTGTAAAAATAAAAAGCTTTATCAATTAAAAAAGGGTTTTTATTTAAAGAAATAAAATACTCATAGGTTCTAGAAATTGCATCAAATCTTGAATGACTTTGGTCCTTTACTTCTTTGCAACTAATAACTTGAATATCATTTGGTAAAAACGAATTACATCTATTCACAAAATCGAGTGATATGCTGTCGCTATAGTCAAAATGAGCAAAAGTTTTTTTAGCATGTACTCCTGAGTAGATCGGAAGAGCAAACGT
>JBELHW010000006.1:0-60906 GCA_042091225.1 Cryomorphaceae bacterium
CATAATGGGGCCTAAAATCAAAGAGTTTGAAGAAAATTTAGCTAACTATTGTGGAGCAAAGCATGCTATTGGATGCGCAAGTGGTACGGATGCTTTATTGTTAGCTTTAATGGCAATTGGTATCAAAGCTGGAGATGAAATTATCACTACTCCATTTACTTTTATAGCTTCAAGCGAAGTTATTAGTTTGTTAGGTGCAATTCCTGTTTTTGTTGATATTGAAGAAGACACTTATAATATCAATGCTAATTTAATTGAAGATAAAATTACAGACAAAACAAAGGCTATCATGCCAGTTTCCTTATATGGACAAACAGCAGACATGGATATTATAAATGCCATTGGTAAAAAACATAATCTTATTGTAATTGAAGATGCTGCACAAAGTTTTGGTGCTACTTATAATGGTAAAAAGAGTTGTAATTTAAGTGACTTCGGATGTACAAGTTTCTTCCCATCTAAACCATTAGGTTGCTATGGAGACGGTGGAGCTTTGTTTACTAATGATGACGAACTTGCCGAAAAGTCAAGAATAATCTTAGCCCATGGTTCTAAAAAGAGGTATGAGCATAAAGTAATTGGAATTAACGGAAGATTAGATGCAATACAGGCTGCGATTCTTAATGTTAAACTAAAGTATTTTCCTGACGAAGTTCAAAAAAGAAAAATTATAGGACAAAATTATATAGACTTATTATCGGAAAAAGGAATTAAAACACCAATTATCAAGGATGGTAGAACTAGCGTTTATGCTCAATTTACATTGCAAGTAGAAAATAGGCAAGAGTTTATAGATAAACTAAAAGAAAATGGAGTGCCAACAGCTATTCATTACCCTAAGCCTCTACATTTACAAGAGTGTTATGCTTTTTTAAATTATTCTAAAGGAGATTTTCCTGTTGCAGAAAAAGCGGCTCAAGAAGTATTCTCTTTACCTATGAGTCCCTTTTTGAGTGATGAACACCAAAGATTAATCACACAATTAATTTGATTTTGATATTATTAACCTCATATTTATAAAATGGAGGTGTCAAATAAATATCAATCTTCTTTCTTAAAGAATTTTTTAGTCCTATTTAAAGGGTCTTTTTTTGGACAACTGGCTCCTTTGATTGTTTCTCCATTAATAGCTAGAATTTATACCCCAGAACAATTTGGTCTCTTGGCCCTTTTTGTATCTGTTACGACTCTTATTGGTTCAGTTATTAACGGACGCTACGAACAAGCAATAATGATTGTTGACAAGAAAAATGAAAGAGATTCATTAACTTTTCTTTCATTAATATTATCTTTTATTTTTAGTCTATTATTACTCTTATTGATAGTCATTTTTCAAAAAGAAATTTTATCTGTATTTGATTCTAAAAATTTATACAAATGGATTTACTTTATTCCTTTAGTAGTTTTTTTTATTGGGGCATTTAATACCTTAAATTATTATTTTTTAAAGCTTGAAAGATTAAAAGAAATTTCTATTTCAGAAATAGAAAAGTCATTAATTTTTATAAATTTTCAGTTATTATTTCCATTATTTAAATCTGGAGCATTCGGGCTTTTAGCAGGAAAAATAATATCTACCATATATGCTCCTTTTTACTTGTATTTTAAATCCGATTTATGTTGGAAAAATTTAGATTTTAAGAGTTTAGTTGAAATGTCAAAGAAGTATGTAAATTTTCCTAAATATACTGCTCCTGCAGTCTTTTTAAATAATTTTGGTACTAGCGGTGTAAATTTATTAATTCCGATTTTTTATTCTACAATTTTTTTAGGTTTATATTCTTTGATGAATAAAGTGATGTTGGCTCCCTTTACATTTATTGGTAATTCTATCAGTCAGACTTATTTAAAAGAAATTACTAACGACTCGCGAAATAGCTTCAAAATTAGTGTAAACGTAATGTTGAAATTGTTTGGAGTCTCTGCTTTAGGTTACGGATTAAGTTATTTTTTCATTGAAGATTTATTTCAACTTATATATGGACAAGAATGGAGGATGGCCGGAACATTCGCTAAGTATCTTATTCCTTATTTTATTTTAAAGTTTGTAGCTTCTCCATTAACCAGCATCCATACTGCTTTTGAAAAACAGAAATTATCTTTAGTATTACAATTTATTTTATTCTTTTTGAGTTTAGGAATTTTATTAATTTGCAATTACTATAAACTAAGTTTCGAATATTTTTTACAATTTTTTAGCTTGTCATTATCTATTTTTTACTTTTTTAGGATTTTGATAATTCTTAACATTTCAAAAAAAAATTAGTTGAAAAAGTCCGTTTTTTATAATTCATCCATTACAATAGTAAGGCAATTACTAAGTCTTATTTTAGGCTTAATTGCTATGACATTAATAGCTCGTTTACTTGGTCCAGAAAAACAAGGCCAATACACGCTTATAATTTTATTGCCAACTATATTATATACCTTTTTAAATTCAGGAATATCTATATCTACCGTCTATTTTGTTGGGATTAAAAAATATTCAGATCAAGAAATATATTTTACAAACCTATTTTTTTCTTTAGCACTTAGTTTTTTTTCAATGGTAATTGGTTTGTTGGTAACAGTCTTTTTCTCAGATTACTTTTTTGCAAACATTCCAATTCAGCTTTTGCTTTACGCTCTATTGATTGTTCCTATGATTTATCTGCAAAAGATTTTACAGTCTTTTCTTCATAGCAAAGAAGATTTTTTGAACTTAAATTTTGTTGTAATACTCAATCAATTAGGTCTATTGTTTTTCTCGCTTTTATTTGTTTGGTATTTAAACTTATCTGTTTTAGGTGCTGTAATAAGTTTTGCATGTACCCAATTATTGATGGTTATTGTGTCTTATTCCATTATCCAAAAAAAATATGAATTCGGATTTTCTTTAACAAGTTCTTTACCTTATTTAAAGGATAGCTTGATTTTCGGATTAAAAGGCCACATCAGTAATATTTTGACTTTTTTAAGCTACAGAATAGATGTTTTTTTAATTGCCTACTTTTTAGATGACCTTTCTGTAGGTATTTATTCTATTGCAGTATTACTAGTGGAAAGGATTTGGTTAATTCCACAAGCTGTTTCTTCTGTTTTGTTCGCAAGAGTTTCTAATTTAAAAACAGAAATTGAAAAGACAAATTTTACAGCTTTTGCATCTAGAAATGCACTTTTTTTAACTTTTCTTTCAGGATCTGTTTTGGCACTTATTAGCCCTTGGCTTATTCAATTTTTGTTTGGCAATGAATTTAATGGTAGTGTAATTCCTTTTTTATATATGATTCCTGGAGTAGTTTTATTTGCACTTAGTAAGATTTTAGCAAACGACTTTGTTGGTAGAGGTCGTCCGGAGATTAATTCGTTTATCGCATTTTTTGTAGCTATTTTAAATATTATCTTAAATATTCTTTTAATCCCTAGTTTTGGTATCAAAGGAGCTGCGATAACAACTAGCATTTGCTATGGGTTAGACGCTTTTATCAAAGTAATTTATTTTTCTTTACATAATAAGATTTCTTTTTTTAAGTTTGTCTTGGTAAGACAGAGCGATTTTAAATTTTATTTTAATAAGATAATTGATCTGATTAACTACAATAAAAAATAATGAAGCATATATTAATTTTGCCCTCATCTTATACAAGTGCATATAACTTGATATCTGCTCCTTTTTTCAGAGACCAAGCCTTAGCATTAAAAAAACAGGGAAATAGAGTTGGGGTTTTATGTTCTTTACCAATATCAATTAAAAAAGTATTTCACAACAATAAGTTTTCTTTCGAAAAAGAAAAATACATTGACGATGGAATCCCTACTCGAGTTTTTCCTTTCCCTTCAATTCCAAAATCTTTTACATTAAACAGCAAAATTAGATTAGCAATTGGAAAGTATTTATTTAAGAGATACATTAAAGAATTTGGAATGCCAGATATTATCCATGTTCATAATTTTTATTCTGGTAATATTGCAATTTGGGCTAAAGAACAATACAATATCCCCTTTGTAGTAACAGAACATTCTAGTGCATTTATTAATAATCAGCTTTCACGTTCTCAATTAAAATTTGCTAAAGAAGTTTATCAAAGAAGCGATATGAATATTGCTGTAAGCATTGGTTTTTCCGAAATTTTAATAAAAAAAATGGGTATTCAGTTTATTACAATTCCTAATGTTGTTGATGTCGATTTCTTTTCTCTTGTTAATGATAAATTAGACAAGTCTAATTTTAAATTTCTTAACATAGGGCATTTAAATTCCAACAAAAATCAGATTCATCTTATCGAAAGTTTTTTAAATAAATTTAAGGGCGATTTATCCAAAAAATTAACTGTTGCAGGTTATGGCCCATTACGTAAAAAGATTGATTCTTTTGTCAATAAAAATGATTCTCATAACCAAATTAATCTTCTTAACGCCCCTTCAAGAAGTGAAGTAAAAGACTTAATTCATCAGTCTGATTGCCTAGTGGTTTCAAGCATTATAGAAACATTTAGTGTAGTTGTTATAGAATCTCTTTCCTGTGGTATTCCTGTCGTATCTGTAAGTTCGCCAGGGCCCTGCTCTATATTAATAAATGAGAATTACGGACTATTGTGTGGTGTAAACGAATTAGGAGATTCTTTAAATAACATTGTTGAAAGAAAAGATTTTTACGAAAAGGAAAAAATAAGGTCCTATGTTGTTAATACCTTTTCGGAAAAAGTTATTTCAACCAAACTGCAAAAAGTTTATGCATCGGTGTGTAATTGATTAAACTAATGAGGATAAAGAATAACATTTTTAAAAGTGTTTTGACTTTAATGTCTGGTAGTATTCTCTCACAATCTATCCCGATTTTAATTAGTCCCCTTTTAACAAGATTATTTGATTCGTCTCAATTCGGAGAATTAGCCCTTTTTTTAAGCTTATTAAATATTTGTGCTGCTATAGTAAACGGTAAATATTCCTCATCTCTTTTACTTCCTGACTCTAAGAAGGACATAAATAATTTAGTTTTTCTTAACATTCTTATATCTGTTTGTTTTGTATTCTTGTTGTATTTTATTTTATTTTTAAATAATCAGTTTACTTTTTTTGAGTTAGCAATAAGAGATTCATTTTTATATTTTTTACCTCTAGTAGTTCTTTTAGTGAGTTTACAGCAAGTTTTTTTGTCCTTATCAAATAAATTTGAAAATTATAAATCTATTGCTATTTCTAAAGCTACTCAATCCTTGACTAGCTCGACATCAAATATTTCTTTAGGATATTTACAATTTGGATCAGCAGCTTTAGTTTTTAGCTCCTCTTTAGCTTTTTTTACTTCAACCCTATACTTGTCTCGGAACTCAGGATTTCAGTTCAGACTAAAGGAAGTGTGTAAATCTTCAGTTAAAAAAATGGCTTCTAAATACAAAGATTTCCCTCTTTATACCATGCCACAGTCTCTTTTATATCAGCTTGTAGTACAAGTGCCAGTCTTTTTCATTCAAGATGTCTATACTGTGTCTATATTAGGTTTTTACGCATTATCTAAAAGAGTTTTAACTGTACCTTCAAATATTATTTCGGCATCAATAGGCCAAGTGTATTATAAACAAGCATCAGATTATTTTAATAATGATAAAAAAGAAGAATTATTCAAAATAAGTAGAAAATCAATTGCTTCTATTTTTATTATATCATCTATTGCGGCTTTATCTGTATATAGTTTTTTGCCAGATATTTTCTCTTTCTTTTTTGGTAATGATTGGAGAGAAGCAGGAAAGATTTCTCAATACTTACTAATTTACTTAGTACCTGCATTTACTATTTCTCCATTTACTCAGATATATTTGGTTTCAAATAATAATAAGTATTTGTTTTTTATGGAAGCATTTCGATTTTTGTTATTGTTTATATTATTTTTCATAGGAAAAATGTATTCTATTGAGTTAAAGCAGTTTTTCCTTTATTTTTCGTTTATTCATACTTTTTGTTATATCATAATTGGACTGCCAATTTTGAATAAAAATTCTTTTATTTGGAAATAGTATGGTACACGGATTATTGAGCATACACATTATCTTTTTTTCTCTGCTTTTTTTATGGGTAAGCTATAAATTACTTGTTTATTCCAATGGTCCTTTAAAAACTTTTACGATTTCTAACTTCTTTATGCTTAAATATTTAATTTTTGCATTTATAGGATCTGTTTTATACAATGTTGTGTTTTTTAATTTAGAGTCTAATTATGGCATGTATGATGATCTTGGCTATGTCTTCAATATATGGCTTTATTGTTCTTTAGGATTGGTTTTAGTTCCTTTAGGAATGTTAATTGCTAATTTATTTTTCAAACTAAATTTTAATCAACTAAATCGTAATTTTTTCAAAACGCCATTGAAGTTTTTTAAGGTTAATATCGGGGTTCAACTTTCTATTATTTTAGTCTTAGTTATTTCTTTTTTTAGCCTTTTAATTTATAGGATGAAGGTAGGTGAGCTGCCGATTTTAAATCTTTTTTCTGGGGCTAACGAAGCTGCTTTAGCATTAATGAGAAGCGATGCAGGAAATAACTTTTCCGGCAAACTTCATTGGTTTAAGTTTTTGATTGGAGCATCTTCAAAATTTATGTTAATCATTTTATTTTTTAATAAAAGAAGAAATTTTTTGTGGAAGAGTTTATTCACTATTTGTCTTTTTTATGTTTTTTTTATTTCTGTTATGAATTTAAATAAAGCACCAATAATAGATTTGTTATTATTACTTTTTGTTTCTGGTGTAGTTCAAAAAAAGAGAATAAATTTTAAATTAATAATTGGTCTTGCCGCAGTAGTTTTTTCTATATTAATTTTGATGTATGTTTTTTTTATGGGTCAAAGCGATAAGAACTTACTAGTCATTTTAAAAATAATTTTTCATCGAGTTTTTGTTTCCCAAATTGCTCCTTTTTATTGGTATCAGGATCTTCAATCTTCTATCGGGTTTTTAATGGGTTCAACTTTTCCAAACCCTGGAGGATTCTTGCCTTTTGAAAATTTCCCAATCACTACTAAAGTATATGCCCATGCCTACCCTCAAAAAGTTGCAACAGGTATTGTAGGCTCTCTTCCAACTGCTTTTTTTGCAGATTGGTGGATAAACTTTGGGACAATTGGAGCTATTTTCTCTATGCTTTTATTTGGTTTTATTTTACAATTTTTCGATTTATTATTTAAGTCTTATGTAACTTTAAAACAATCAATTATTCCAATTTCATATTATATTTATCTTATGTTTTTTATGTCTCAGTATGTAGGGACATCTTTTGTCGGGATACTATTTGACTTTGAGCTAGTGTTAGTAACAATTTTAGCACTATTTTTATATTTTATTTCCATTTTTAAATTTAAATCTACACAATGAAAAGCGTTGCTCTAATAGTTTTAAATAATTTTCAAAACGATAGCAGAGTTTTGAAAGAGGCTATTTCATTAAAGGATAATGGATTTAAAGTAATTGTTGTTGCTTTACACGAAGCTGGTTGTCTTGAAAAAGAATATGTGGAGGGGATAGAGGTGAGAAGAATAAAGTTAAAATCAAGATCTTGGTCTAAAAATAGACTTATTCAATTTCTTAAATATTTTGAGTTTTTACATAAAGCATGTATTCTTGCCAAAGACTATACGATAATTCATTGTAATGATATCAAAGCATTACCAGTCGGTTTCTTTATTAAAAAGTTTTTAAATAAAAAAGTTAAAATAGTATATGATGCTCATGAATATGAAACTCAAATGTATGGTTTGTCGAAGATAGAAAGCTATTTTATTTATCTTTTAGAGAGAAAGTTGATTAAATATGCAAGTGTAGTATTTACAGTTAGCAACTCTATTGCTAATGAATATAAAAAATTATATTCAATTCAAAAACCAACTCTTATTTTTAATACTCCAATTTTCAAAAAAGTATTAAGAATTTCTAATGAAGATAATATTTTCAGACAAAAATTCAATATTCATCAAAATCAGAAAATTTTTATATACCAAGGAGGATTTAGTAAAAGTAGAGGAATTGAATCTATTTTGGTAACTTTTGATCACATAAATACTAATCATAGTGGAGATGAAAATTCTAAGCCAGTTATAATATTTATGGGGTATGGATTTTTGTTACCTTTAATTAATCAATTTGCTAAAAGATGTTCAAATATATTTTATCATCCTGCTGTAAAGATAAATATGGTATTTAACTACACTCAATGTGCTGATTTTGGAATTTTGAACACCGAAAATACTTGTCTGAATAATTATTATTGCATGCCAAATAAAATTTTTGAATACTTGATGGCTGAGGTGCCAGTAATCGCATCCAATACTAAAGACGTCAAAGAGTTTGTTTTTAAACATAAAATAGGAGTTGTTTCAAAAACCAATGACGTTTACGGATTACAACAAGCTATTTATGAAATTCTTGAAATGGAATCGGATAAGTTTCAACAAAACATTCTTTCTGTTAAAAAAGAATATAATTGGGAGGCACAGGAGACTAAAATGATAGAAGCCTATCAAAAGTTGTAGTTAAGATATGACTAATTTAATTCTCATATTATTTTTAAGTGCTATTTTTATTTCTAGTTCTTTTGGTATAGGTCCAAATTTATTTCCTCTACGTATCTTAATGCCGATAGCTTTCATTTACTTTAGCACCTATTTATTTCAACAAATAGTTCTTTTGAAAAAAAAGGTAAAATCTGAGCCACTTATTTTACTTGCATTTCTATTTTTTCTCTATACTTTTTTACACACTTCAACGGTTACTTTTTTACGATTTGAACTATTAGGAAACATCTATGAGCTAAACTCAATATTAAATTTTGTGTTTTTATTTTTGTTCATTCTTACTTTAATTTTAATTTCAATTTCTAATTTTCAATCCTTTTTAAAAAAGGGGAAATACCTTATACTAGTCTTTTACGGTTTATATGTTTCATATGCTCTTTATGAAATATTTACGGGCAATCATTTAGTGGTTTCAGATCTTTATGATGCTCCGAGCTGGATGCGTTTTGCTCCTACAGCTGTATATAATAATTCCAATGATTTTGCAGCAATATTAACTCTTATGTGGATGTATATTTATTCTGAGTTTGACACGTCTAAAAATCGATCTTCTTTGTTAGTTATTGCTTTATTTGTACTCCATACTTTTATAATCTACAAAACTCAAAGTAGATTATCTTTACTAATTACTTTTGCTTTTTTTGGATACAGATATCCCAAAAAATTTATAGGTTCTGCATTGTTTGGCGTTTTGCTAATTTTATTGATGGGGAACTTTACAGACAATTCTTGGTATGCTCAGTTAATCGACGATATAGTAAAGTTAAAATCCGACCTTTCTTTTAACGAAAGACAATCTACTTCTGTTAGGTTTTATTTATATAAATATGCTTTATATTCCGTTATTCCATCCTACGGAATGGGATTTGGAATAGATTACTCGGAAGAGTTTTACAGATCAATCAATGATGTTAATTTACATTATATTATTAATCCCCATTCGTATATTTTTGAATTACTGATTAATAGTGGTGTGTTTGCTCTACTATTTTATTTGTTTCTGAATATTAAAATGATTATCAAAAATTTAGTTTTTAAGAAAACAGATTTATTAGTTCAAATTATTTTATTTAATCTAATACTCTTTTCATCGAGTTCATCCTTATTTATTTGGCCTATTTATCTATTTTTTATTCTTTACATTTGCAAGAGTTATCATAAAATCACCTATTAAATTTATATTATAATGGATACATTTAATTTATTAAGTTCTTTTTTCAATTTTATTAAAAGGCAATGGAAGTTTGTCTTTATCTTTTTATGTATAGGAGCTTTTTTAGGTTTTGTTTACGATGTAATTAAAACTCCCTACTACGAATCAAGTTCAACTGCTACTTCTGGTCTTTCTTTTTTTGAAGGAATTATTGATCCTAGCGAATTAGATTACCCTATAATTGATCAAAAGATAGCTATTGATATGGTTAATTCTTTAGGCGAAATTGTTAAAAATAAAGAATATGAGATACTTTCTAAAAAACTAGATATTTCTTTAGAAAGTGCTAACACTATTAAGTTTATCGAAGCAGAACAACTTTACGAATTAGATTTAGAAAATAGACGCCAGAAGTTATCTCAATTCAAGATTCTGATTCGAGTTACAAATAATGAAACGATTAGAGAATTAAACAATGCTTTTATTACATATTTTAATAAAAACGGATATTCTAATAAGAATTTTCTTCTTTTTCAAAAACAATCTCCAGAGTTAATTACTTATTTAGAAAACGAAATTTTAGATCTAAAGTCGTATAGATCTGATATGAAAAATAAGTCGGAAGTAGAATTAAGCAGTATTTCAATTGCAAACGATAAAAGTGAAATCCTTCAAAATCAGATTATTCAACTTTATCAGAAAAAACAAACATTAGAAAGAGACTTAGAGCTTTTAAAACCTTTTTCGTTTGTTTCTAATTTCCCAGTTTACAAAAAAACAAAGTCTAGAATTATTTTTAGAACTTCAATTTTAGCAGGAGCTTTCTTTTTTCTAGGATTATTCATTGCTCTATTCAGAGACATAAACAATGTATTAAAAAAATAAATGAAAGTTTGTCATCTTACATCGGCACATCCTAGGTATGACACTAGAATCTTTTTAAAAGAATGTACTAGCCTTGCAGAAAACGGACATGAGGTTCATCTTATTGTAGCAGATGATAAAAAAGACGAGCTTATAAATAACGTCTTTATTCATGATGTTGGTAAAAAAAGTAAAGGAAGATTAAATCGCTTTTTACAAACTACCAAAAAAGTATATAAAAAAGCGATTGATTTAGATGCTGATTTATACCATTTTCACGATCCTGAGTTATTGATTTATGCTTATTTTCTAAAACTGAAAGGAAAGAAAGTTATTTATGACATTCATGAAGATTTACCACGTCAGTTGTTAAGTAAGCCTTATTTGAATTTTTTTTCTAAAATTATCTTATCTTTTCTTATAGAAAAAATTGAAAACTTTTGTGCTTCTAAATTTGATTTTCTTTTTACAGCAACTCCTTTTATTAGAGATAGGTTTTTAAATATTAATTCTAACACAATTGATATTAATAATTACCCAATTTTGAGCGAATTATTTGAAGAGAAAAAGGTAGATAAAAAGAATCAAGTCTGCTTTATTGGAGGGATTTCAAAAATTAGAGGAATTGAAAACTTAGTACGAGCTTGTGAAAATATTGATGGGAAATTAATTTTAGCAGGTAAATTCAATAACGCCGATTTAGAACGAAAAGTTAAATCTTTGAAAGGTTGGAAAAAAGTAGATTTTAGAGGATTTGTAAACAGAAAGCAAGCCAAGCAAATTATGGCTGAGTCAAAAGCAGGAGTGGTTACTTTTTTGCCAGAACCAAATCATTTAAATTCTCAACCTAATAAAATGTTTGAATATATGTCGGCTTCTTTACCTGTTATTTGTTCTAATTTTCCATTATGGAAGTCAATTATAGAAGTAAATAATAGTGGAAAGTGCATTGACCCTGATTCTGTTTCTGACCTATCTGATTGTATAAACCAATTTTTAAAGGACGAATCATTGTTGTCAATGGGAACAACAGCAAGAAAAACAGTTGTAAGTTTGTATAATTGGGAGGTGGAAGAAATTAAAATGAGTAACAAATATCAAATACTGAATGATTAAAATAGTAACAATAGTAGGGGCAAGACCCCAGTTTATAAAAGCTGCTGCAGTCAGTAGAGAATTTTCAAATCATTCTAACATAGAAGAGATAATTATTCATACCGGTCAGCATTTTGATGCTAATATGAGTGATGTTTTTTTTGAAGAGTTAAAGATTCCTAAACCTCATTATAATTTAGCTATAAACAGCTTAGGTCATGGAGCTATGACAGGAAGAATGTTAGAGTCAATCGAGGAGGTTTTGTTAAAAGAAAAACCTAATTGGGTGATGGTTTATGGAGATACAAATTCGACTATTGCAGGAGCCCTGGCAGCTAAAAAATTACATATTAAAGTAGCACATGTTGAAGCAGGCTTGCGATCTTTCAATATAAAAATGCCCGAAGAAGTAAATCGAATTTTAACTGATAGAATTAGTGATATTTTGTTTTGTCCTACTGAAGAAGCAATTAAAAACCTGAATCAAGAAGGTTTTGCTTGTCTTGATTGCAGAATTATTAAAAATGGAGATGTAATGCAAGATGCAGCTCTTTTTTATAATGATTCATCTAAAAAACCAAAAGTAGATTTTCCCGAAAATTTTATTTTAGTTACACTTCATAGAGCTGAAAACACCGATGATATTTCAAGATTAAATGCTATTATTGATTCGCTAAATAAAATCCATGCAAAAACACCGGTTGTTTGGCTAATTCACCCTAGAACGAAAAAGATTATTAGTAAAGAAAATATCAAAGTAGATTTTCAAATACTTGATCCTATCGGATATTTAGAAATGATTTATATGTTGCAAAACTGTAAAATGGTAATGACCGATAGTGGAGGACTTCAAAAAGAAGCTTTCTTTTTTAAGAAAAACTGCATTACACTAAGAGATGAAACGGAATGGGTCGAGCTAGTAGAAAATGGTTTTAATATGGTAGTAGGTGCAGACCCTGAAAAAATAGAGGATGCATATTTTACTATGATAGAAAAGGATAATAATTTTGATGTTAACCTTTACGGAAATGGGTTAGCATCTAAAGTAATTGCTCAAAATTTAATAAATGAAAATTAGTGTAATTGGTACTGGTTATGTAGGTTTAGTTGCTGCAGCATGTTTTTCGGAAATGGGCAATAATGTAATCTGTGTAGATATTGATAAAGAAAAGATTGAAAATCTTAAAAATGGAATTATTCCTATTTATGAACCTGGCTTAAAACAATTAGTAAGTGACAATCAGTTGAGAGATACTTTATCTTTTACAACTAAAATAGAAGATGCATTGTTTTCATCAGATATTGTTTTTATAGCTGTTGGAACACCAATGGGAGAAGATGGTTCAGCAGATTTATCTCATGTGTTAGAAGTTGCAAATTCTATTGGTAAAACAATGAAGCATCATTTAACAATTGTGGACAAATCAACCGTTCCTATTGGCACTGCCGAAAAGGTAAATGATGCTATCCAGAATCAATTAGACTTAAGAAATTCTAATTTAACATTTGATGTAGTTAGTAACCCTGAGTTTTTAAAAGAAGGGGCTGCTATTAATGATTTTATGCGACCAGACAGAGTAGTTATTGGAGCAGAAGACAAAAGGGCTATGAATTTAATGAAAGAACTTTACAGTCCTTTTACATTTAATCATGAGCGTTTTATAGGAATGGATATTCGTTCGGCTGAAATGACAAAATACGCTGCTAATGCTATGCTTGCAACCAAAATAAGTTTTATTAACGAAATAGCAAATATTTGTGAGCAATTAGGAGCCGATGTCAATCAAGTAAGATTAGGAATTGGAAGCGATAAAAGAATTGGATATCATTTTATTTATCCTGGATGTGGCTATGGAGGGAGCTGTTTCCCTAAAGATGTTAATGCATTAATTCATCTTTCAAAAGAAGCAGGATATAACCCGCAACTACTTAATTCGGTTGAAAATGTAAATAGAGCACAAAAAAATATTCTTTGTGAGAAATTAAGTCTCAAAATGGGTAAGGACTTCACTGGTAAAACTTTTGCTGTTTGGGGCTTAGCGTTTAAGCCAGGCACTGATGATATGCGAGAAGCACCTTCTTTAAATTTGATTAAATATATATGCGATAATGGAGGAAAAGTTAATGCGTATGACCCTAAGGCAACTCAAGAAGCTAAAAAGTATTTAAAAGATTACGACATTAGTTATCATGAAAACAAATATCAAGCTCTTGTAAATATAGATGCACTATTTTTAGTGACAGAATGGAAAGAATTTAGATCTCCAGACTTCCATAAAATGAAAGAGCTAATGGCGAGTCCGATTATCTTTGATGGTAGAAATCAATATAGTTTAGATAGCATGCGAAAACTTGGTTTCGATTACCAACAAATTGGAGTAAAAGCATAATTTATGGTAAATACTAAAAAAGTAATTTGGATAGTCAATAAGTATGCTGGTTAATCGAAATATGTAATGACTCAAACAAAAATCAATGAAAATTTAGTCTCAATTATTACTCCAACTTATAATTCTAATAAGTTTTTGAGAGAGACTTTGGATTCAATTATAGCTCAAACTTATAAAAACTGGGAGTTAATAATTACAGATGATGGATCTACTGATAATACACTTTTAATTTTAGAAGAATATTCAAAGAAAGAAAGTCGAATAAATTTTTATAAATCTGCTTCTAATTTAGGGTCAGGATTAGCTAGAAATAATTCAATTAAAATAGCTAAAGGAAGATACATAACTTTTATAGATTCTGATGATATTTGGTTACCTAATAAGTTATTGAACCATATTAAATTTATGCAAAAAAATAATTTAGTATTTTCTCATGCTAGCTATGGTTATATTAATGAAAATGGTGACAGAATTAAAAATATTTTCAAAGTAAGTGGAAGTAAAATAGGCTATAAAGATTTATTAAAAAGAACTGAGATAAGCTGTCTAACAGCCATATACGATCAATTTGAAATAGGAAAGTTTTATATGAGTTCTGACAGAAGAAGACAGGATTATTTTTTATGGCTTAGCATATTAAAAGCAGGACATTATTCTTTAGGTTATAATAAGGTGGAATCATTTTATAGATTACATGATGGACAAGTCAAAAAAATTAATTTTAAATTTTTAATAGACCATTTTACATTTCTTAGACAAAGACAAAAATTAAGTGTTTTAACTTCTTTTTATTATCTTTTAATATATATTTATTCATCAATAAAAAGATATTTCTTTTAGATTTAAAAAAGTTTATAAAGATTAGTTTTAACAAGCTAAAAAGTCAAAAAAAAGATTTTTTGAGTGTCTCAATACAAGTTCAGAAAATTTTTGTTTTCGAGGTGCTTCGATTATAGTAATAGAATATGTTGAAAAGCATCATTAAAAAAAATAGCAATTCAGTATGAGTCTTTATTTTAGTATTATAATTTTCCTTCTTTTATGCCTTTCTATGTTTGCTTACCTTCTTGTAGCAAAGAAGTTTAACATTTTAGATATTCCAAACAATAGGTCTTCTCACAATAAACCTATTATTAGAGGAGGAGGGATTATTTTTCCAATATCCATTTTTTTATATTCGATGTTATTTGAAATAAGCTATCCTTATTTTTTATTTTCTCTATTCTTAATTAGTTCTATTAGCTTTGTTGATGACGTTTATACTATTTCAAGTAAATGGAGATTTATTATTCAATTGATTTCTGCAACATTATTGATAATAGAATTGTTTCAACCCTTTTCTGCTTATTATCTTATCCTCATTCCACTTTTTGTTGGTATTTTTAATGCTTATAATTTTATGGATGGAATTAACGGAATTACCGCTAGTTATAGCTTCGTGAATTTACTTTCTCTATTAGTGATAAATCATTTTGTAGGTTTCATCGAAAACGACCTTTTAATAGTAATTTTAATGTCGTTAATAATATTTGGTTTTTTAAATTTTAGGAAAAAAGCAGTTTGTTTTGCAGGTGATATTGGTAGTGTTTCAATTGCTCTTATTGTATTGTTTTTAATAATGAAATTGATAGTTTTTACAAAAAGCCCTGTTTTTATCTTGCTGCTAACTGTTTATGGTATTGATACAGGTTTAACTTTATTTTCTAGAATTTTAAATAAAGAAAACGTATTGACTGCTCATAGAGAACACCTTTATCAGAAGTTAGTAGATTTCGCTAAGTTGTCACATCTTAAAGTTAGTTTTTTATATTCTTTAGTTCAGTTATTAATCAATTTTGTTCTTGTTTTTTTTATTACTATTTCTGAGTTCAAATATTCCTTTTCATTGCTTATAATTACCATTCTTTATTTTTCTTATACATTTGTAAAAAATAATGTTGTTGAAAAATAAGTTCATATCCCTTCCAAGAATCTATAAGCAATTAATAATGCTTAGCGCTGATTCTATTTTTCTTATTTTCTCGCTTTGGCTTTCTTTTGTATTGAGATTAGGAAATTTATGGCCTGTAGAGTATATATATCCTAATTGGTGGATTTTTGTTATATCTCCTATAGTTTCTATTCCAGTTTTAATTAAGTTAGGATTATATAGGTCTGTTTTACAACACATGGGTGCCAAGGTAGTTTTAACTTCTTTTCAAGCAATCACTATTACAAGTCTTATACTTGGTTTTTTAATGATGATATTTAGAGAAGCGGATACGCCTAGGTCTGTTATTATTATTTTCTGGTTTATTTCTACCACCTTAATTATAGTGAGCAGGTTTGTTTTTAAAGGGCTATTATATTCTTGGGATAATTTTGTAAATAATAGACAGCCAGTTATTGTTTATGGTGCTGGTAGTGCTGGAGCGCAACTTGTTGAGAGCTTAAAAAAGAGTTATGAATATGCTCCAGTAGCTTTTATAGACGATGATCCTAGCAAACATGGTATGATTTTAAATTATACTCAGATTTACTCTTTTAAAAACATAAGAAAAATTATTCTTACCAGAAAGGCTAGAATTATTCTATTGGCAATACCTTCTTTAGGGGATAATAAAAGAAGAGAAATTTTAAAAAGACTTTCAAAGTATCCTGTTGAGGTTAAAATATTGCCAAGCGTTTCTGATATTGTAAATTCGAAAGTTTCTATTGAAAATATTAAGGAAGTACAAGTCGAAGATATTTTAGGAAGAGAACCAGTAAAACCTAAGAAAAAACTATTAGAGAAAAATATAAAAAATAAAAATGTTTTAGTAACAGGAGCAGGAGGGAGTATTGGTTCAGAGTTATGTCGTCAAATAATAAGTCACAATCCCATCAAGTTAGTTCTAATAGAGCACTCGGAATTCAATTTATATACTATTGATTATTTCTTGAATTCATTAAAATTAGATTGTGAAATAATCTCTGTATTAGCTAGTGTAACTAATGACAATTATTTAGATAAAGTTATTAGTGAAAATCAGATAAACACCATTTATCATGCAGCAGCTTATAAGCATGTACCGCTCGTCGAAAGTAACATATTAGAAGGTGTTTATAATAATGTAATTGGCACCTACAACGTAGCAACAATTGCAATGAAATATAAAGTAGAAAATGTTGTGCTAATTAGTACAGATAAGGCTGTTCGTCCTACTAACGTAATGGGAGCTTCCAAAAGATTTTCTGAGCTTATCCTACAAGCTTTAGATTCTAAAAAGAATAATACCTGTTTTAGTATGGTTCGTTTTGGTAATGTTTTAGATTCTGCAGGCTCAGTAGTGCCATTGTTTAGAAAGCAAATAAAAGATGGAGGACCTGTTACTGTAACTCATGCTGATGTCACGAGATATTTCATGTCTATTCCTGAAGCTGTACAATTAGTACTGCAAGCTGGAGCAATGGCAAAAGGTGGAGATGTTTTTGTGTTAGACATGGGAGAGCCAATACGAATTTTAGACTTAGCTTATAGAATGATTAATTTAAGTGGTTTAAGTCCAGTCGATATGAATAATCCCGATGGAGATATTAAAATTAAATTTACTGGCTTAAGACCTGGAGAAAAGTTATATGAAGAATTATTAATTGGTAATAATGTAACCCAATCTATCCACCCCAGAATAATGCAAGCAAACGAATCTTCATTTGCTTGGGAAGAAGTTCAAAAGGATGTAGAACTTCTAAAATCATCTTACTTATCTCATAATATTCAAGACGTTCTAAATCTTTTAGAAGAAAAAGTAAGTGGTTATCAAAATCACAATAAAGAATAATAGGAATGAAAATTGCAATTTTAGGCACCAGAGGAATTCCTAATAATTATGGTGGGTTTGAACAATTTGCTCAATATCTTTCTGTTGAACTTGTAAAAAGTAAGCATGATGTGTTTGTGTATAACTCTTCCAGTCATCCTTATAAAAAAGATACTTTTCAAGGTGTGAAAATTATACATTGTTATGATCCCGAAGATAAAGTAGGAACAGTAGGTCAGTTTGTTTATGATTTAAATTGTATTCTCGATTCAAGAAAAAGAAACTTCGACGTTATTCTTCAATTAGGTTACACTAGTAGTTCAATTTTTAATTTTCTTTTTAAAAAAACAAGAGTTGTAACTAATATGGACGGTTTAGAATGGAAGCGTTCTAAATATTCTAAAGCTGTTCAATATTTCTTAAAGTATGCCGAAAAATTAGCGGTTTTATATAGTGATGTTTTAATTGCTGACTCTATAGGGATAAAAAATTATCTTGACTCTAAGTATAATATAGATTCAATTTATATTCCATATGGAGCAGATGCAATCCAGGAACATGATGAAGATATCCTAACTGAGTATTCCTTAAAGCCTTATCAATACGATATTTTAATTGCTAGACTAGAGCCTGAAAACAGTGTCAAAGAAATAGTAGAGGGCTTTTCTAAATCTAACACCCACAGAAAATTAGTTATTGTAGGTAATACATCTACTAAGCTTGGCAAAGTGTTAAAAGAACATATTAAAGATGAAAGATTGATTTATTTAGAATATATAAACGACATAAAAAAATTAAATTCTCTAAGGTTTTATTCAAACCTTTACTTTCATGGACACACGGTAGGGGGCACTAATCCTTCTTTGTTAGAAGCGATGGCATCGCAAGCATTAATATGTGCAAATAAAAATATTTTTAATGAGTCCATTTTAGGTAGCGAAGCTTTTTACTTCACAACTTCAAAAGATGTTTCTCTTTTGGTCGAGCAATTAGATAAAATTAACTTTTCTAATTTTATTACAGCTAACAAAAATAAAATTTCAGAAAGTTTCACATGGAATAAAATCTCATCTGATTACGAAAAAGAACTTGCAAAAAGTTGATTATTACTTAAATTTGTGGTATATTTAATCTGAACCTTTAACAAGAAAAGAATGAATTCCTCAAATACAAAATTACGCTTTCTGTTAAGTTTTGGTGATGTATTTCATTTAAATCTATCTTTCTTTTTATCGTATTTTTATAAATTCGGCAACTTTCAATTTTCCGATAGTTATATTTTTTTAATCATAATTTTAAATTTTTCTTGGCTTGCTATTGCTAATATTTTAAGACTATATAAAATAGATAGATTGTTTAAATTAGAAATAGTAATCAAGCAAGTGTTTGTTGCAATTTCAATACATTTAATTGTTGTAACAGCTTTTCTTTTTTTAATAAAAGGTTCCTTTTTTTCAAGAGAACAAATAACAGTCACTTTTTTATTGTTTGTGTTTATTCTTCCTTCATGGAGAATATTTTCACTTTTTCTTCTCAAAGAGTATAGAAAGCTGGGCTATAACTCTTCCAACATTATAATTGTTGGTCGTAATAAAACCTCTTTCGAGCTATTTAACTTCTTTAAAAATGATTCTACTAAAGGATATAATGTTTCTTCTGTTTTTTCAGATAAAGATTCAGAATATCAATTTGATTGTAAAGTTCAAAAATTACATTCTTTAGAATCTTTTTGTTTGGTTAATAACATTAACGAAATTTATTTTACTCTTGCTTATGATGAAGCTGACTTAATGAGTGATTTAATTTCTTTTTGTGACAAAAACCTAATAAGATTACGTATAGTTCCGGACTATAGTAATTTTAAATCTAGAAAAATCAGCTATGATTTTTATGGTAATTTACCAGTTATAACTCTTAGAGAAGAACCTTTGCAATTATGGATAAACAGACTTATTAAACGAATTTTTGATATTGTTTTTTCTTTATTGGTGATACTAGTTTTATTTTTTTGGCTTTTTCCAATTTTATATGTTTTGATTAAGTTAGATTCAAAGGGACCCGTAATTTTTAGACAGCTAAGGACTGGTATTGATAACAATAATTTTTATTGTCTAAAATTCAGAACTATGAAAGTTAACGTTAATAGTGATTTGGAGCAAGCTTCTGAGAATGATGAAAGAATAACAAAATTAGGTAGTTTTTTACGTAAAACTAGCATTGATGAACTTCCTCAATTTTTTAATGTTCTCTTTGGAGAAATGTCAGTTGTAGGTCCCAGACCTCACATGCTTAAACATACTAAATATTTTTCTGACTC
This sequence comes from Cryomorphaceae bacterium, assembly GCA_042091225.1. Classification (GTDB taxonomy): domain Bacteria; phylum Bacteroidota; class Bacteroidia; order Flavobacteriales; family UBA7312; genus JABAYQ01. The sequence goes on from JBELHW010000006.1 coordinate 20,142, forward strand.
AATTGGAAACTATATGGTAAGGCAACTCGTAAAACCAGGGATAACTGGAGCTGCACAAGCAAACGGATTTCGTGGAGAGATTACTCAATTTGACGACATTAAAAATAGAGTTAAATATGATGTATGGTATATCGAAAACTGGTCTTTGTTATTAGACATGAAATTAATACTACTAACCGTTGTAAACATGATAAAAGGACAGGATAAAGCCAGATAATTACTACATTTGTGCTTAGATTCCTTATTTGCTAATTATGAAAAAGATTTTTTTAACACTTCTTTTACCTTTTCTTACATTAAATATTAATGCCCAAACTCCTTGTTTAGATATTGTTATAGATACAATTTCTGAGCCATATTGTCCTTCCGATTTTGGTGGAGCGTTAGTCGCAACTCCTTTAGGTGGTTCTGGTAATTATACTTATCTGTGGCTAGACTCTTTGGGTAATAATCCATCAGGTATACCTGCATCGTCTTCCATGGTAAGTAATTTAAATCTACATACTTTTTGGGTATATGTTACTGATGTAATTCAATCCTGTACAGATTCTGCTTCAGCTAGTTTTCTTTCTTATTCATGTATAGAAGATACTGCATCGATTTCTGTTCTTTCAGATTTTACAGAGAATCCTGTAGACTACAATGTTTATTCCTCAACACAACTCTTAATTACAAATAATGGCTGTGAAGTAGATCTTAAACCCGAGTTTATTATTTCACATGATTTACCTATTGTACAAGGAGCCATCACGATTGAGTTTTTTAATTCTATAACTTCAAATTGGGAAAATATTAATTATTCTATTGTTAATGGAGATGCAGTTGGTTATTGGGGAGATTTGGATGGCGAAAATGTAGGTTGTGGCTCTAGTCAATCTCGACCTGTAAGAGTTTTTTTTAATCAATTTAATCCATCTGCCAATGTAGGTGAATACACTGCTAGTTTAAGACTTTGGAAGGTAAATGGAAATGGAGATTTACTAGATATTATTTCTGAAGAAACAGAGGTTTCTATAATTTTACAAGATACTATATGTAACACTTTTAGCTTTGATTTAGATATACAAGATGCTAGTTGTGGCGATGAATCTGATGGACAAATTACTATCAATACAACTGGAGGTTTACCGCCTGTAGAATACGCTTTGAATAATTTACTTTACTCTTCTCAAAATTCCTTTAGTTCATTACAAGCTGATGCTACTTATATTGTAAATGCAAAAGATAATAATAACTGTCAGATTTCAGATACAATTGTTTTAGGTCCTCCAGTTTTAGATCCAGATACTCTTTGGTTTACTAGCATAAATCCTTCAAATGCTATAATCAATTGGGAATTCAATAATCTTGTGGATGGATATAAATTTAGATATAGAATTTTAAATTCTCCTTCTTGGTTAGGACCAGTAGGAAGCCCTGGAGGTTATGACGACGGTATGTCAAATGCAAATACTTCTAAATTTATTTCAGGACTAATGGGAGGAATGACTTATGAAGTCCAGGTAAAAACAAATTCACTAATTGATAATTGTGAAGAAGGTTGGTCAAATTCTCATTTTTTCGAAACACCAAACGAATCGTTTATTTTTGATATTCAAAATACATGCTTTCAGTCTCAAATAGGATCAATTTCTTTAGATTTTAATGCTCAATCTAGCGGTTATTCTTTTAGCTGGACAGACGGTGGCTCTTACAGCTCTAACGATACATCTATTTTTAATTTAGATTCTGGTGATTATCAGTTAATTGTAATGAATCCTTTGAGCATGGTTATTTTAGATACATCATTTACAATTTTAGAAAACGCTTCTCAGGATATTAATTTTTATGTTAATAATGACTCCTCCTTAGTTAATAATGTTGGTGGCAATAGTTTTATAAGTATTTGTAACCCTAATTCATTTTTACATACTCAAGAAGGACTTTCTAATTTTAATTGGAGTAATGGGTATGCTGGAGATAGTTTGTTGCTTGATACTATTGAAAACAACTCGATGTTATATTTAACTGCTACAGATCAAGATGGGTGTTTGTTAACTTCTAACGATTTGTACCTTACTATTGTTAGCGATTTTATTGATTTTAAAATAGCTAATGTGGATGGAGATATTCTTAGTAATTCCTATTCTTTTTGTTCATCAGATTCTATCATTTCACTTGATGTATCTCTGTATAATTCGGGCGAGTTTGCTTTTAATTGGTTTCAAGTAGTAGGAAACAATCTTGTAAACATAGGTTCTTATGATACAATTATTTTATCTCCCGAAGAGAATACATCTTATCTGCTCGAAATATATAACTGCTCCTTTCAATTCAATGTAAATTATTTAGAATCAATCCCAACTAATTTTGAGATAAGTGATAACCTTTGCTATGGCGATAGTTCTGGAACGCTCATTATTAACTCTGTTTCTAATTCAAATGAAGTATTATTTGAGATAACAAATAGTTTATTTGAAATAGTATACTCAGAACTATCTAATGATTTTTCTGATACAATACAGAATTTACCAGCTGGTATATATGACGTATATGTTTCAGATACTACTTCGATGTGTCCGTTCAATAATGAGGTAGTGATAAACGAGCCAGATTCCCTTATTATACAAGCAATGAATATAAATAGTCTCTCTTGTTTTAATGATTCTGTAGGTAGTTTTATGTTTAATATTATTGGCGGAACTCCTCCCTATAATTTTGAATTAGATGGCGAATCGATTGTAGCGATTGAAAATAGTGAAAATGGTACTTTCTTTATTGAAGGTTTAATGCCATCGGTTTATGTATTGAGTGTTTTAGATTCTAATAATTGTAGCGATACTTTTAATATTAATATTATCGAGCCTGACTCTTTATCCTTATCTATAATAGACTATTCAGAAAATTTAAGTTGTAATGGGGATACCACTGGTTTCATTTCGTTAGAAGTAATGGGAGGGGTGCCATCTTATAATTTGCAATTATTTAATGAAGATATAGGGTTATTATCCACCCAATCAAATACTCTATTCCAAGATCTTTCGGCTGACAATTATACTATAATTGTTTCTGACTCGAACGGATGTGTAGATTCAGCTTTTGTTGAAATTCAGGAATTTGAAGCACTAAGCTTGCAAGAAAATGTTTTACAACACCAAGATATTAGTTGTTTTGGCTTTTCAGACGGTCAAGTAAGTTTTGATATCTCAGGTGGATTAGCTCCATATTATTTGACTAATTTTATAGATACATTATTTCAATCTCCATATACTTTTGATAATTTAGATTCTGATACATTATCCTTTTTATTAACAGATAGTTTAGGTTGTAATGTTGAAGCTAGTTCTATTGTAATAGACACAGACTCTATAATTTTCGATACGCTTGTGGTTAACCCTATTCAATGTATGGAAGAATTTGGTTCGATAGAATTTCTTATTGTTACAAACCCTACTTATACTTTTGAACTAAATGGGAATAATATAGAACCAGAATTTCAAAATGACTCTGTTGCAAGTATTTTTAATTTACCATTTAATCTATATCAATTAGAGGTTACAGACGGATCAGGATGTACTGATTCACTAAGTTTTGATATTGTTGGAGAAGTAACAACTCTAGCCTTAGATACCATTTCTTATTCCGACACTTTACAATGTTTTGGAGATTCTAGTGGTTTTATCAATTTTGCTACTCAAGGAGGAGTTTTTCCATATTCCTATAACGTTCTATTTAATGGTGACACTATTATTTCTGATACAAGCTCACTAGGCAATTTGACTGATTTAGTTGCAGGGGAGTACTTTATTAGTGTTCAAGATTCAATGAATTGTATATCTAATCTAACTATTGAAATTTTTGAAATGGATCAAATAATTGTTTCAGAAAATTTAGATTATCATCAAGATGTAAGTTGTTATGGTTTGAACGATGGCTCTTTTGAATTATTAATAGAAGGAGGAGTTTCTCCTTATAATGTTTTTGAAATTAATTCAGCTAACAATATTTCAGGGGAACCCTATATAATTGATGATTTATTTGCTGGACTGTATGAGTTTGAGGTTACAGATGATTTAGGATGTGCTACTGATTTTGATGTGTCTATAACTCAACCCGATTCTCTAATTTTAAGTTTACTAGGCGTTAATGATATAAGTTGTATAGATACCTTAAGTAGTATCAATTTTGAAGTTGATGGAGGAACTTTACCTTACACCTATCTTTTAAATAACGACACCGTTAACCCAGAGTTAAATTTGGAAACTAATTACATGCAAATTACGGGTTTTCCTCAAAATAACTACGATTTAGTTATTCAGGATGCTAATGGATGTTTAGACTCTAATTCATTAGTAATTAATGATTTCAGAATTAATTATAATTTCAATATTGTAGATTATTTAGATACAATTATATGCTATGGTGATTCAACAGCTTATATTGAAGTCGAAGCAAGTGGAGGATTAGAGCCTTATCAATTCTCTCTATTGTTTGGTGGAGATACTATTAACTCACAACAAACTTCTTTGTTCGAAAATTTAATTGCAGGAGATTATCAAATTACTGTTTCAGACTCGAACGAATGTACTGAAATGATTGAAGTCTCGATTTATCAAAACGAGGAGTTAATGATTAGCGATAGTCTAGAAGCGCATAACGATCTTTTGTGTGTTGACTCTTTAGGTTCATTTACCTTATTAGTTGAGGGTGGTGTGCCAAATTATCAGCTAAATATTTTAAATGAACCACTATTCAATTATCCTCATAGTTTCAATAACCTGGAGGCTGGGACCTACGAAGTTATTGTTACAGATAATGTCGGATGTACAAGTGATATAGAAATAATTATTGAAAACCCTGACACTTTATTGTTTGATAGTTTTGATATTCAAGATGTTTTGTGTTTTGGAGATTCAAATGGTGTTTTAAATTACAATGTGTCAGGAGGAGAAGAGCCTTATTACTACATGATAGACTCTGATAGCTCTAAAACCTTAGATGCTTTTAGTATTGGTTTTTATATGATCGAAATAATTGATGTAAACGGATGTATGATTGATAGTTTATTTGAAGTAAATCAACCTCAAATACTTACTTTAGAAGTGGATACTAATCAAAGTCAAAATATTTCTTGCTTTAATGGGGAGGATGGTATAATAACTCTATCAGCTAATGGAGGAGTTTTTCCATACCAATATCTTTTAGATTCGGCTTCATTACAAAATCAAAATGTGTATGATGATTTAACTGCTCAATCTTACAACTTAACTGTTATAGATGGAAATGATTGCGAGGCTGAGACTAATTATACTTTAACTCAACCTATTCAAAGTTTTACGATTTCTAATTATACAGTTTCTGATACTTTAGGTTATTGTGTTTTATGTTACGGAGATTCTACAGGAACAGTAGATGTTGAGGTTAGTGGAGGTGCTTTCCCCTATAATTATTATTTGAATGGAAGTCTAAACGCTATTCCAACTAATTCTACAATTACAAATTTAGTAGGAGGTCAGGACTTCGAGTTTTATGTTGTTGATTCATTAGGATGTTTTACAGATACTGTTATGTTAAATTGTAATTCTACTGAAGAAATTAGTTTTGAGGCATCTAATCAGATTGCACCTCTATGCTGCTATAGTTGCGATGGTCAAGCTAGCATTGATGTAACAGGAGGTACTTCACCTTTTACCTATTCTCATAATGGCGGCAACTTTCAATTATCTAATTTCTTTGATCAAACATGTAATGGACTTAACCAATTTGAAGTTATTGATAACTATGGCTGTCAAATGCAACAATCGCTAACTCTAGCATCTATTGACTGTGTTGAATTAGATACAATAAACTACATGAATATAAATAATTCTGCTGTAGTTAATTTCGATTCCTGCAAAACTGAAAATACTGGACATATATTTGTTAAGGCTGTAAACGGGATATCTCCATTTCAAATTTCATTTGATTATCAAGATTTTGTAAGTGCTGATCAAATGTATTATGACCAACTGTCATCTGGAAATTATGACATTATTCTCTTAGATAATAATTTATGCTTAGATACATTAACCGTTAATATTGCTCAAGCAGATCCACTTTCTTTAGATTCATTGTTAATTGACTCTTTATTTTGTAGTTATCCTTCGGTAAACTCGATTACTAATTTGTCTGGTTTTGGAGGTTTTCAAGCGTTTATCAGAGGAGGTACTCCATCTTTAATTGGTTACAAATTTTCTGTTGATCAGATTGATAGTACTAACTATTCTTACAATAATTCAATGAGTATTCTTGAATCTTCAATTTATTCTGTCAACGTTTTAGATGACATAAATTGTTCTTTTGAGTTTGATTTTGAACTAAATGGTTTTACTTCTTCAGCAAATTATAATATTACTAATATTAGTTGCCCTGGTTTTGATGATGGTATTATCGAAATAATCAATCTTGAAGGTCAAGTGACTCCTTGGCTTGAATTTGATAATATCTTAATAAATAACACAATTTTAACAAACATTTCTGCTGGAGAACATATCCTTAGCACTCACTTTCAATATCCAAATGACAATAGTCAAATTTGTGTTAATTATGATACTATTTATTTTGATGAGACACAAGAAATAGAATATGATGTGTTTGTAGATGGGATAAATTGTAATGGAGATTGTAATGGAATAATTGAGATTGATAATGTGAATGGCGGTACTCCTCCATATAGTTATTTATGCTTGAGTAATGGACAGACAACTATGGTTTATGAAGATTTATGTGCTGGTAATTATGCTGTAAGAGTTACCGATTCATTAGGTTGTTACGAAACTACTCAAGTATTTCTTTCCGAAAATAGCCCTATTTATCCTATAATTACTCAAGTAGATGGAGGCTTATTAGTTAGCGAGCCAACAAATGACATTCCAAATTCTGGAACACCACCTTATTCTTACCAATGGTATGATGAATCTGGAATTTTAGTAGGAGAGACCTCTCAACTTCTTTCATTAGATAAGTTAGGTACATATTATGTTGAGGTTACAGATAGTTTCAATTGTAAAGGAATTTCGACCGATTTTGTTCTTTCATCGGTGGATATAAATTTTGTTGATGAGTTACAATTTAACATATTTCCTAATCCTGTTTCAGATTATTTAAATTTAACATATTTGAATAATGATAAAATTTCTTGGACAATTTCAGATAATTTAGCTAGAATTTTAATGAAGGGAGATTTTGTAAAATCAGATAAAATTAATGTACAAAGTTTAAACAATGGAGTCTATTTTATTTGCCTTAAAAAAGATAATAAGGAAGTTATTTTTAAGATTATTAAGGAGTGATATGTTTTTTAAATTTTCCTTACATTCGTAAAATAAAATTTTAATCTTTTTATAGATGAAAAAAATAATTAGAATAACCTTAATTTTCCTTTTTTTAACATCATTTGTAAATACAAACGGTGTAAATATTAGCTCTGAGGACAATCCTAGTGTTAGTATTAGTAAAAATGATTTGTTAATACTTTCTGATGTCCAGAAAGTAATGAATTTTGTTAATGCTAAAAGTTTAAATGATAGGGCGGTAGAGCAAATTAATCTAGCTGACAAGTCATATACTGAAGGCGTACAATTTTTAAAACAAGGAGATATTGTTAAAGCAAAATCCTCATTTAAAATTGCTTTAAAAAACTATAAAAGAGCCAAATTAAGTGATGATGCTCTGAATTATACCTATCTTCAGTATGCTGTTACCCATCAGATTAGTGATGATTCTAAAGACAATAAAAAAGTATTAAGATGGTTGGGTTATGTCACTAAATCAGTTTCTAAAGATAAAGATTGGACTTATAACTTAGCAATTCTTAGCTTTTTAAACAAAGAGGAGGAAAAAGCAGCAGAGCTTTTAGAATCTGTTATAAAGAAGGATAAATTCTTTTTTAAAGCCTATGGAAATTTAGCTGCCGTATACCAAACAATAGGAAAGGATAAGAAGTATGAAAAAACATTAAGTCGATTAACTTATGCTCAAAACTTATTAGCTGAAAAGGAAAGAAAAGAAACCCTTGCTGCAGCTAAAAAGAAAGAAAAAGTCAATAATGGTAAAGCAAACGGAAAGCCAAAAATTGAAACTGCGCCTCCTAAAGGAATTGGCTTAGATGAGAGTATTTTAAATGTTAAAAATGATTCTAAAAGTATTGTAGAAAATGAATCTATTGTAAATTTTGATGAAAGAGCTAGAAAAAAATTAAGAGAAGGTCAAGAATTATTCGATGAAGGAGCAATATTTTTTAATAAAGGGGAATTTGATTTAGCAATTAAATCATTTAAATCTTCATACAAAAAGTTTAATCAGGCTAAAGTTTCTGAATATACATTGAGTAAAGTATATGCTCACTTGGCAATTTCCTATTTTCGATCTGATAATAAAAGAAATAAGAAAAAAGCGATGCCAATTATAGACGGTTTATCTAAACAAATCTATAGCGAAAGAGATTGGAATTATAACATTGCAGTAATGCAATATTTCATAGGAAGTAAAGATAAAGCAATGTCTTTATTACAAAAATGTAATGACATAGATAAATATTTTTTATTGTCTTACCAAAATCAAATTGCTCTTTACAACGAAAAAGAGGACTTGAAAAAAGCAAAAAAAGTATTCAATTTACATGAAAAGTACAAAGATGAATTAACTGAAATTTATAAAGAGTACGTTCGAACAGGTGTAAAGAAGGAAGGTGTAGATTTGTCTTTCCTGGAAGGAGCTATCTTTAGAGTCTTTTTAGGTTCGTTTAGCGAGTACAACTTACCTGTCGATATATATCTTCATGAGGATCTTTTAATGGTGCCTTTAGGAGACGATTATTTTGATTTCATTTGTGGTAACTATAACTCTTTTCTTAAAGCTGAAGCTTACATTGAAAAATTGTCGTTAAGAGATGGTTATGCTGAATCCTATATTGCTGCATTTAAAGACGGTGTGAGGACCGATTTTAGTGTTTCAGAATAAGAAATGTATCATAAAAAAACCACTTAATTATTTAAGTGGTTTTTTTTTGAAATTAAATTTAAGAATTATTGGCATTCCCAATCCTCGGTCCAGCTATATTTGAATAATCCTGAAAGTGTATCGCCAGTAATTTGTTCAAAAGTTACAGCAGTGTTATTAAAGTCTTTGAGAGTTTCTCCACAAAGCTCTTGCGTTAAAATTGGAGATGTAGAATTTTCTAACATTTCATTTATCGAAGATAATGTATCTGAAGGTAAAGATGATGGAATAATTGATCCTGTTCCATTAAATGCGTAAGCATCTGTAGATGTTATTTGATACACTCCATTAGTATCTAATTCAAAATATTCTATGCTTAAATTAACTGAAGAAGTACTCTGACAATCTTTACAATCTTGACAAGATGTAAAGCTAATTGCAGAAATAATAAATGTTATTGCGATTAAATTTTTCATTGTTTATTTTTTTAAATTGTTTTAGTTAAAAAGCGTATCCGACTCTTACTTTAATTCTGTAAGTTTCTAATCTTGCAAAATCAGTAACCCCATTGATTGATCTATAAAAACCAGATGTAAAGCCTAATTCACCTTCTGTTTTTGTTTTTATAACAACTGGCAAACCATCCTGGTCTAAAATTCCATAATAACCGTTTGCAAGATCAGCCTGTATAGGAGTTCCGTCAAAGGACCATACATCACCGTATTTGGCAAATAAATAAGCGTCTCCAGGATTCAAAATATCGTTATTAATATTATCAGCTTGCTGATTTAGATTCCAATCATCGTTTCCATTAAATACTCTTTCACTTCTAGAAACTATTTGGTATTGAGGTCCGATTTGAACATCAATAGAAAATTTATTATTTATGAGCCATTGACGACCTATTGCTAAACCACCAGCTAAAACTATTTCATTTTGGGTAAAAGAAACATCACGCCATTTTAAGAATTCATAATTCATGGCATTATTTAGAGCATTAGGATTTGAATTTGGGACAGTTGCAAACTCTCCGTAATTAGAAGCTGTTGGATCTGTAGTATTCTCACCTCCTTCCCATGGGCCCACATAGTTACCATAAACCTCAGTTGGGTCGTTAGAAATAAGATAATTCATTGCTTGATTGACTTCTAACGCTGTATTATCGTCAAAATTTAATTTTGTAGACTGAAATCTTACAAAAGGAGCAAGATACCATCCTCTAGGTGGGTCACCAACATTTTTGCTGTATGTTTTAAAATAACTTCGGTATTCTCCTTCAAGAGCAATTCCGGTAATAGCTGCTTTTACATTTCTTTCAAAAGAATGTAAGGATGGATCGTCATTAATTCTTACATCATCGTTATCTGTATCAGCCAAACTGTAATTAGGATGGTGATTTGTATTAGTGTCAAGAGACCCAAACAAGCCTGTTCCGTAGGTATGGCTGTGTGTTTTGTTTATGTAAGCAAAAGAAATTTGAGCAGAATTTTTTGTTAAAATATTTGGCCATCTTCCTTGCTTTCTAAAGTTACCAGAACCTTTTATGCTGTTAATACTTTCGCTAAAAGTTCTTTCATAGGAAACTTCATATTTCCCGAATGCTGCGTCAAGTCCACTAAATTTAATTACACTTTCTTGAGCTTGAGCAAAAAAGCAAAAGCAGAAAGTTGAAGTAATAAGTAATAATTTTTTCATTTTAAACTGATTGTTTAATACTGTTATTTATTTATGGCAAATATAATAAATTGCATTTACATTCTAACTTTGGCGTTTGCTTTCTGTTCAAAAGCTTTTATAAGGTTATCCATCATATTATCAATTTGTTTATCGGTTAGAGTTTTTTCTTGATCTTCGATAAGAAAACTCAAAGCATATGATTTTTTTCCTTTTTCTAATTTATCTCCTTTATAAACGTCAAATAACTGAATTTCTTTTAAATATTTTTTTTCTGTTTGTTTAGCTATCTTTTCTAGGGAAGAAAATGATATATCTTCATCTAAAAGAAGTGCTAAATCCCTTTTTACAGAAGGAAATTTACTTATAGATTTAAATTTAGTTTTAGTGTTTTTGCATAATTTTAAAACTAAATCCCAGTTTATTTCTCCATAATAGATGCATTTTTTAATTGAAAAATGAGATGTAAGATTAGGATGAATTTGGCCCAATCTCGCAACAATTTTCTCGCCAATTTTATAACAATAGCCATCCGTAATAGATGAGATTTCTAGATTTTCTGCATTAAAATTTTGAATTCCTAATCGAATTAGGATTTGTTCTATTTGCTTTTTGATAAAGAAAAAGTCAATTTCATGACCGCTTTTGTTCCAATTTTCATCTGCTTCGTTACCACAAACAAATAAAGAAAGTTTTCGATCTTCTTTGTACTTGTCAGCTTCTAACCTTGAGTATGTCTTTCCGAATTCATATATTTTTAAATTAGAAGATTTTCTATTTATGTTAAAACTAATATTTTCTAAACCGCCAAAAATCATGGATTGACGTAGCGCATTTAAATCTTGGCTTAACGGATTTAAAAGTATGACTTGTTCCTTTTTATCTATTTCTTTAATAAGGTCTATGTAGTTCGATTTTGTAAGAGAATTGTTCATGCATTCATTAAAACCATTAGAGCTTAAAAAGTCAGAAATTGTGTTTTGAATTTTTTCGGCATTTGGTTTATTAATTGATGAAATAGACGATAAAACTTGCTTAGGAATGTCTATATTATTGTATCCGTAAATTCTTAAGATTTCTTCTATTACATCTTCTTCTCTAGTCACGTCAGTACGGTAGGTAGGAATTGATAACAAAATTTTGTTTTGTTTTTTCTCTACCACATTTATATCTAGGTTTTCAAGTATAGAGCATATATTATCGGTTGCTATTTCTTGGCCAATAAGTTTAGTTACTTTTTCAAGACTTAGTTCAAGTTGAATATTTTCTATTTTATTTGGGTATAAATCTATAAAATCAGAACTTACCTTAGCTCCACAAACATTTATTATTAAATCAACAGCTCTTTGTAAAGGATATATTATATTATTAGGATCAACTCCGCGTTCAAATCTGAAAGAGGCGTCTGTATTTAAATTATGTCTTTTTGATGATTTTCTAATAGATACAGGATTAAAATAAGCACTTTCTAAAAATATTGACTTTGTTTTTTGGCTAACTCCAGAGTTTAAACCTCCAAAAACGCCAGCTAAACACATCGGGCTTGATTTTCCATCACATATAACTAAATCTTCGCTCGAAAGCTCTCTTTCTGCTTCATCTAGAGTTGTGAATTTAGTTTTGTCAGATAAGTTGCGGACAATAATTTTATTATCTACTATATTTTGTAAGTCAAACGCATGAAGAGGTTGACCTGTTTCGTGTAAAACAAAATTAGTTATGTCTACCACATTATTAATTGGAGTAAGCCCGATTGCTTCCAATCTTTTGGTGAGCCATTTTGGAGAAGCTTCTATTTTTATATCAGTTAAACATATGCCGGCGTATCTTGGGCATAAATCGTTGTTTTCTATTTCTACAGAAATTTGATTTTTACCATCAAAAGTTTCAATTTTTGATAGTTCCGGAAATTGGATTGACTTTTTCTGACCCAATTGATTTAGTGCAGCTTTTAAATCTCTTGCAACTCCAATATGAGACATTGCATCGGAACGATTGGGGGTTAGACCAATTTCGAAAATAAAATCACTTTCTAATTTAAAATATTTACTTGCTTCTATTCCTACTTTTGCTTTAGAGTCAAGAACCATAATTCCATCATGACTTTTTCCAAGACCGATTTCACTTTCAGAACAAATCATTCCTTGTGAAACCTCGCCTCTTATTTTTCCTTTTTTAATTTTAAAAGAATCATCACCTGAAAATAAAATAGTACCTATTGTTGCAACAGGAACCTTCTGACCTTTATCAATATTTGGAGCTCCACAAACAATTTGTAAAAGTTCTTCAGACCCAATATCTACTTTTGTTAAACTTAGCCTATCAGCGTTAGGATGTTGAATTTTTTCTATTACTTGTCCTACTACAATGCCTTTTAGACCGCCCTTAATACTTTCAATTTGCTCAATTCCTTCCACTTCTAATCCTGTGTCTGTAAGTAGTTTAGCAACTTCTTTAGGATTAAGATCTATATTTATATATTCTTTGAGCCAGTTGTATGATATTTTCATTTTAAAAATTTAAAAGATGAAACAAAAATAATAAAAAGAATGTTTTTTTTGTTTTTTTATCTAGGAGATTCTACTCCATTCTAATTGGTTATTTCCTATGTTGTTATATTCTTTTAAAATTGTTTTATTTTTATTTTTTTCTAACTTAGGATCATCATTTAATATATTAATTGCTATTTGTCTTGCATATTGTAAAATGGCGTTATCTTTTATAATATCAGCAATTTTTAAATCTAACACTCCACTTTGTTTGGTTCCCATCATATCTCCTGGTCCTCTTAATTTTAAATCTGCTTCTGCAATTTCAAATCCGTCATTTGTACGTACCATTGTTTTTAGCCTTTCTTGACCTTCGTTACTTATTTTCTGACCGCTCATTAAAATACAATAAGATTGTTCAGCTCCCCTTCCTACTCGTCCTCTTAATTGATGTAATTGTGATAATCCAAATCTTTCTGAGCTTTCTATAACCATAACAGATGCGTTTGGAACATTAACACCTACCTCAATAACAGTTGTAGCAACCATAATCTGTGTTTCTTTTTTTAAAAACCGATTCATTTCAAAATCTTTATCTTCTGACTTCATTTGACCATGAACGATACTTATATTTTGCTCTGGAAAAGTCCTACAAATATTTTCATATCCCTCCATTAGGTTACTATAATCTAATTTTTCACTTTCCTTAATTAGAGGGTATACAATGTATACTTGTCTTCCTTTACCAATTTCAGTTTTTATAATTCCGTTTGTTGCAAGTCTTCCACTTTCACTTTTCCACAATGTTTTAATTGATTTTCTTCCTGGTGGCAACTCGTCAATAATAGATATGTCAAGATCTCCATACATAGTCATGCCCAATGTTCTAGGAATTGGCGTAGCAGTCATAACTAGAATATGTGGAGGTTTGGTGTTTTTCTTCCACATTTTAGCCCTTTGTGCGACTCCAAATCTATGTTGTTCGTCGATAACAACAAGCCCTAAATTTTTATATTTGACTTTATCTTCTATTAATGCATGGGTTCCAATTAGAATGTGAGTATTGCCATTTTCTAAATTTTCGTGTATTTCTTTTCTTTTTTTAGTCTTCACTGAGCCAGTAAGTAACTCAACATTTATAGCCATTCCCTCTACCATTTCTTTAATTGTTTTGAAATGCTGATTTGCCAAAATTTCAGTTGGGGCCATTAGAGAAGTTTGAAAGCCGTTGTCTAAAGAAATTAACATACTCATTAAAGCAACAAGTGTTTTTCCACTGCCAACGTCGCCTTGTAGCAATCTATTCATTTGATGTTTAGCACCACAATCTTTTCTAATTTCTTTTAACACTCTTTTTTGAGCATTTGTAAGTTCGAATGGAAGTTTTTCATTAAAAAATAAATTAAAGTAATTGTCAATCTTTGAAAAAGTAAATCCCTTAAGTTTCATTTTTCTTACTATTTTCATTTTTACTAGCCTTAATTGAATGTAAAATAGCTCTTCAAACTTTAAACGATATTGTGCTTTTATAAGTGTATTACTATCTTTTGGAAAATGAATGTTTCTAATGGCTTCCTTTTTAGAGATCAGATTTAATTTTTTTATTAGGAAATCGGGGAGTGTTTCTTCTATTTCATTAAGTACTTTAGGAATAAGCTCTTGTGTTAACTTAGTAAAAGTTTTATTATTTAATCCTATGTTATTTAGCTTTTCTGTAGAATGATAAACAGGCTGTAGTCTTTTAATAATTTCCTTATTAAATGTATTAGCATTTTCTATTTCTGGATGTACTAAGTTAAGTTTTCCGTTAAATAAATTAGGTTTACCAAAAACAATATAATTTGTGTTGAGTTTAATATTGTCTTTTATCCAATTAACATTTTTAAACCAAACAAGATCGATTGTCTTAGTATTATCCTTAAATTTTGCAACTAACCTTTTAGCATGTTTTGAGCCTAAAGTTTCAATTTTTATGATCTGACCAAACAATTGAACATGAGGTAAATCACTAGTTATCTCTGATAATTTGTAAAATTTTGATCTATCAACATATCGGAAAGGAAAAAAATAAAGTAAATCTTGAAAGTTAAAAATGTTTAATTCTTTTTTTAACAGATCAGATTTTTTGGGTCCAACTCCTTTGAGGTACTCAATAGATGTAGATAAAATATACATGCTATAAAAATAAAAAAAAAGCCTCATCTAATTCAGATGAGGCTTTTAAAAAAATATTTTGAATTTATATATTATTTGCTCCTAAAAATAAAACAGGGTTTTCTAAATAAGACTTTAATGTGCCTAGAAATTTAGAACCTACAACCCCATCAACAACTCTATGGTCGCAAGAGAGAGTGAGTTTCATTGTTTTTCCAATAGCCAATTGTCCATTTTTAACAACTGGTTTTTCAATGATTCCTCCAACAGCTAAAATACAAGCGTCTGGAGGATTGATAATAGCAGTAAAAGCTTCAATGTCAAACATTCCAAGGTTAGAAATTGTAAATGTATTCCCTTGCCAATCTTCTGGTTGAAGTTTTTTAGCCTTAGCCTTAGCTCCGTACTCTTTTACTTCAGCTGAAATTTGACTTAATCTTTTGTTGTCAGCAAATCTCACGACTGGTACTAGTAAACCATCTTCAACTGCCATAGCAACTCCAATATGGATATGTTCGTTAAATCTTATTTTATCTTCCAACCAACTTGAATTAATTTGAGGATGTTCTCTTAATGCCATCGAACTTGCTTTGACAATAAGATCATTAAAAGAAATTTTAATAGGAGCAACATCATTTATAGCCAATCTAGCTTCTACTATGTTGTCCATACTAACTTCGGTTGTTAGGTAGAAGTGAGGAGCACTAAATTTACTTTCTCCGAGTCTTTGAGCAATAATTTTTCTCATTTGAGAAACTTCAATCTCAGTATATTTTTCGACAGATTGAATAACATTTCCACCAGAAAAGTTGTCAATATCTCTTTTTATAATTCTCCCATTTTCACCGGTTCCTTTAACTAATGAAAGATTAATATTTTTTTCTTGAGCTAATTTTCTAGCAAGAGGAGAAGCCGTTCCTTTAGCTTCAGAATTTGAAACTAGATTGGTATTTGTTACTGTAGCAGTTGGTGTAGCAGCTATTTGAACTTCCTTTTGAATAGGAGTTGGTGTTGGTTCAGAAACTTCTTTTTTCTTTTCTTCTTTCTTTTCTTCCTCTTTTTTTGGAGTTTCTACTAAAAGACTTGAAACATCTTCACCTTCTTCTCCCAAAATTGCAAGGATACTATCTACTGGTGCCTTATCACCCTCTTTTACTCCAATGTATAACAAAACACCTTCTTGAAAACTTTCGAATTCCATAGTGGCTTTATCTGTTTCTATTTCTGCTAATAAATCTCCTTCAGAAATTTTGTCTCCAACATTTTTATGCCACTTTGCAACAACACCTTCCGTCATTGTGTCGCTTAATCTAGGCATATTTACTATCTCTGCCATATCTTTAATCTTTTATAAATGGATAATCACTCTGTTCGTATACACTATTGTATAAATCTTCTTTAACTGGGAATGGGGATTCTTCAGCAAATTTTATTGCTTCTGCAATTACCTCTTTAACATCATTTTGAATTTTTTCTATCTCTTGCTCAGTGGCAAATTTATTTTTTCTAATAACTTCAAGAGTTGTATTAATAGGGTCAATTTTTTGATATTCTTTGACTTCATCTTTAGTTCTGTAATGCTGAGCGTCTGACATTGAATGCCCTTTATATCTATAAGTTTTAGCTTCTAAGAAGGTAGGACCTTCTCCTTTTCTTGCTCTATCAACAGCTTCTTTTACCGCTTCTCTCATAGCGATAATGTCCATGCCATCTACTGGGGCACAAGGCATTTCGTAGCCTAATCCTAGCTTCCAAATTTCAGTATGATTAGCAGTTCTTTCTACAGATGTACCCATCGCATAACCATTATTTTCAACAATAAAAACTACTGGTAATTTCCAAAGCATTGCAAGATTAAAAGTTTCATGAAGTGAACCTTGACGAACAGCCCCATCTCCCATAAAACATAGAGTGACTGCATCTGATCCATTATATTTATCAGCAAAAGCAAGACCAGCACCTAACGGAATCTGGCCTCCAACAATTCCATGACCTCCATAAAAATTATGTTCTTTACTAAACATGTGCATAGAACCACCGTTTCCTTTGGAACATCCAGTGATTTTACCCATTAATTCTGCCATTACAAATTTAGGATGAACACCCATCGCAATAGGTTGCACATGGTTTCTGTAAGCAGTAATCATTTTATCTTTTGATGGATCAATAGCTTCAATACATCCTGCAAGAATTGCTTCCTGACCATTATATAAATGTAAAAAACCTCTAATTTTTTGCTGTATGTATAAAGCTGAAGCTTTGTCTTCTAGCTTTCTCCATAGAAGCATGTCTTTATACCATTTTAAATATTTTTCTTTCGATTCTAATTTTGCCATTTATTTATTTTAATATCAATTATGGTTGTTGCAAATTTAATATAAAAAGGTTGAACTTTAACCAATTAAAACTGAACTATTAAAAGAGTTTAGTAGAATATTTTTTTTCTAATGGACTACTAAATATTTAGGTCTTATTTTTTTGTGATTTTTTATATATTTTGTTGTTTCTTAAATTTAAGTTATAGCTATTTTTCTTTTTAGTTTATGTATGATTTTTTTTGATTTTGTGCTTTAATATTAATTGTTCTAACTTAAAATATTGAATGTTAACTAATCTATTAGATGTGTTAAGTTTTTATGATTATTGGGTAATATTTTGTTGTTTTTCAAAAAAATAGTTTTTATGATATTAAAACTACACCTTGGAAATATGACTTTTTTTAAAAAAAAGTTTATAAGCCTAATTCAAATATTTTAAACTGTATTAGATATTTATTAGTAATCTTACTTTTTTATTTGGTATTTTTGGATTTATTAAATTGTTAGATTATGCTTAGGTCATTGATGTTTTTTACTTTAATTTTTTTATTGAATTCAATTTCTTATTGTCAAAATTATAAGAAAACTAAAAATGTTATTTCTTTCAGTTTAATAGATCCATTTCTTAAACCCAACGCTTATAGCCTAGCATATGAGCATACACTAGATAAGGGTTATAGCCCTAATGTTTCTCAATTATCTTACAAAGTTATCGGATCAATTCTAAAAGATTCTGATAAGAGAGTAATAGATACTTTTCTTGGTAACGAGATATACGATTTAAATGCAGTTGATTTTTCTGGTTTCAGATTTTTTACAGAATTTAGATACTTTTTTCAATGGAATGCTCCTGAAGGGTATTATTTTGCATTATTTGGTGGTTTTTCAAATGAAAATGAAGTCTATACCGATAGAAGAGAAAATTCGTTTGAGGGTTATGAGTTATCTTCCACAATGCTAAATAGAGGCCTAGGTTTTGGTGTTCAATACAAACTATCAAGCCTTTTAAGTTTAGATATTTTAGGTGGTTATAACGTCTCAAATGTTAATCAAACTAGAATTATGACAGAAACTAATGAAGAACTAAAACTTAATCCTTTCACTAAAGATGGTTTGAGAGTTAGCGCTTCTATAGGAATTATGTTTTAGATTGGGAAACCTAATGACATTTGAAAATAAAACAATTCTAAATATTTTTTATTTTCAAAAATCCTATCAATATATTCGTCTTTAGATTTTGTAGTTTTAATTCTAGGTCCAAAGTTTATTTTAAAATTAACAATATTATTTATGTTCGTTCTAAAACCTAAATGTGGTGTTATATAAAATAAACTTGTGTTTTCCTCTATCTTAAATTCAAAATTATCTTTATTTTAGTGAGTATAATCTTTACTCATAATCAATTGAGGAGTTAGCGTTAAACCTAGTTCAACAAAAGCTTTTCGATTGCCTATTAAATAATTAAACTCGATTGGTATTCCTATGTTTGGTGGGACTATGTAATTTGTTTTTTTATAAATTGTATTTAAGCCTATCGAATAATTGATGCCTGAATTTTTCCCTAGAAATTTTAGATTATCATATTTAAGGCCTAAGTTTTTAGCAAGAAAATTAAATTCAACAAAAATAGTTTATTCTTTTTTTTAATAGGCGTTGTGACAGCAGATGTAGTTATGCTAAAGCACAGCAAAAAAGTAATTGCAAATAGTTTTTTCATAGAATAAAGTAATCTTAAATGGAGACACGAATTTTTATCGAGTCAACATTTAAGACTAAAGTTAATATTTTTTTTAGAATAAATCTTCTAAAATCTTATTTTCTACCAAATTAGGAAGTGTGACAAGCAGTTCTGGAGTCTTTTCCATTTCCTTTTTTATTGCAAAAATAGCTTCTTCGTTTCTAGCCCAACTTCGTCTTGCAACACCATTATTAACATCCCAATGAAGCATCATTTTAAGTTTGTTTTCACTTTCTTCTGATCCATCTATTAGCATCCCAAATCCACCATTTATTACTTCGCCCCAGCCTACGCCACCACCATTATGAATAGAAATCCAGGTAGCTCCTCTAAAACCATCGCCAATCACGTTTTGTATAGCCATGTCTGCAGTAAATTTAGATCCATCATAAATATTTGATGTCTCTCTATATGGGGAATCTGTTCCTGAAACATCATGGTGATCTCTTCCTAAGATTATAGGTCCAATTTCATTATTTTTAATAGCATCGTTAAAAGCTTTTGCTATTTTTATCCTTCCTTCAGAGTCAGCATATAAAATTCTTGCTTTTGAGCCTACAACAAGCTTATTTTTCCCCGCTTCTTTTATCCATTTTATGTTGTCAGCCATTTGCTGTTTTATTTCTTGTGGGGAATCTTTCATAATTTCACTAAGAACTTTACATGCAATTTCATCTGTTTTTTCTAGATCAGAATCTTTAGCACTAGCGCAAACCCAACGGAAAGGTCCGAATCCATAGTCAAAACACATAGGACCCATAATATCTTGAACATACGATGGATATTTAAAATTAATGCCATCTTGAGCCATAACATCCGCATCTGCTCTAGAAGCTTCTAACAAAAATGCGTTTCCATAGTCAAAGAAATAAGTCCCTTTTTTTGTATGATTGTTGATAGAATCAGCATGTCTTTTTAAAGTTGATTTAACTTCTTGCTTAAATTTTTCAGGATTTTCAACCATTAGTTTATTTGCTTGTTCTATTGAATATCCTACAGGATAATATCCTCCAGCCCATGGGTTATGAAGAGAGGTTTGATCCGATCCTAAATCGACATAAATACCTTCTTTTTCGAAATTTTCCCAGACATCAACAACATTACCCAAATATGCTATTGATACAACTTCTTTATTTTCTTTTGCTTTTTTAACTCTTGCACATAACAAATTTATATCGTCAATTAATTCATCTACCCAACCTTGAGAATGACGTTGCTTTGCTGCTTTAATATTTATTTCAGCAACTACAGTAATACAACCAGCAATATTACCTGCTTTAGGTTGTGCTCCACTCATTCCTCCTAAGCCTGCGGTTAAAAATATTTTTCCTGAAAGTCCATCATTACTGATTTTTCTTCCGGCATTTAAAATTGTAATTGTTGTTCCGTGAACAATTCCTTGTGGACCTATGTACATATAAGATCCTGCAGTCATTTGACCATATTGGCTTACTCCTAATGCGTTAAATTTTTCTAAATCATCTGGTTTAGAGTAGTTTGGAATTACCATGCCGTTGGTAACTACAACCCTTGGGGCTGTTTTATGTGAAGGGAAAAGTCCTAGTGGATGCCCAGAATTCATTACCAGAGTTTGCTCATCATTCATAATAGATAAGTACTGCATACACAACAAATATTGAGCCCAGTTTTGAAAAACACCTCCATTTCCACCATAGGTAATTAATTCGTGAGGATGTTGAGCAACAGCATAATCCAAATTATTTTGAATCATTAACATAATTGATTTAGCTTGTAACGATTTACCAGGATATTCTTCAATTGCTCTAGCCTTCATTTCGTAATCTGGGCGATATCGGTACATGTATATTCTTCCGAATTCATTTAGTTCAGCAGCAAATTCTTTACTTAACTCTAAGTGTAAATCTTTTGGAAAGTATCTCAAAGCATTTCTTAAAGCTAATTCCTTTTCTGATTTAGAAAGTATATCCTTTCGTTTTGGTGCATGATTAATGCTAAGGTTATATTCTTTCTTTGAAGGAATTATTTCAGGAATTCCATCTGTTATTGCTTTTTTAAATGAATTCATTTAGTTTTTTTGTTTCGGTTAAAACTATCTGTTTTTTTGTCGTAATCGTAGGGGCAATGTTTGCATCCGCTTTTACAACAATACCCTCTTTTTAAATGGTATTTTTCAGTAAAAACAACATAACCTTCATCAGATAAATAATAATCTTCTTTTTCTAGATTGGATTTTTTTGAAAACATACACTTTTTAAAATTAAGTTTTCTAGGTACAAATTTACGATTTCATTTTTATATTTGATTGTGTATTTTAAATCTAAAAATAGAAAAGTAGTTTCATTAAAGCATAGTCTTTTTGAAGCTAAAAAACTTGAAGTTATAGTTCAACTTGATGAAGATCCGATTGATGATTGTTCAGGAAACAAATGGTGGAAATTGAAATACAATTTACTAGAAGCAAAAAAGAAAAATTATTCAACTATTTTAACTTTTGGAGGAGCCTATTCTAATCACATTTTAGCTACTTCTAAAGCAGCAAAAGAAATGGGTTTTAAATCCATTGGAGTTATAAGAGGACATGAACTTGATGGAAACAATCCGACACTCCAAAGAGCCAAACTTAACGGAATGAAGTTTCATTTTGTTGATAGATCTACTTACAGAGATAAAGAAAATATCAATTGGAATGAAATTTTTAAAAAGAGCTATATTATCCCAGAAGGTGGAACTAACAAATTAGCAGTTAAAGGTTCTCAAGAGTTTTTAATATCTAAGTCTTTTGATTATGTATGTTGTTCCGTTGGCACAGGGGGGACAATTTCTGGAATAATTAATTCGTTAAATGATAATCAGCTTGCAATTGGATTTAGTGCGCTTAAAAATGGATTTTATTTAGAAAATGAAATAAGAAAATATGTTATAAACAATAACTGGTCTTTAAATCATGATTTTCATTTCAATGGTTATGCAAAAATTAATAAGGAATTAATAGATTTTATGAATGAGTTTAAAAAATCGTACAACATAACTTTAGATCCTATTTATACTTCTAAACTTTTTTACGCAGTATTTCAATTGATAAAGCAAGATTTTTTTACTCAAAACACTACAATTATGATAGTTCATAGCGGAGGGTTGCAGGGAATCAAAGGAATGAATCAAAAAATAAAAAATAAAAAATGGCACATAGACTAATTTCTTTATTTCTTATACTAGGTTTAAATGTTTGTGCTCAAAATCTTAGTAGAACTCAGTACATTGAAAAATACAATCAATTAGCGGTAAGTCAGATGTTAAATAATGGCATCCCTGCAAGTATAATTTTAGCTCAAGCTTTATTGGAAAGTGGTAATGGAAATAGTGAATTAGCATTAAAGTCGAATAATCATTTTGGAATAAAATGTCATTCTTCTTGGAGTGGAGATAGAGTTTATCATGATGATGATAAAGAGCAAGAATGTTTCCGTAGTTATGATAAAGTAGAAAAATCTTATTCTGACCACTCTGATTTTCTTAAAAAAAAGAGGTATTTATTTTTATATGAAATACCGATTAGAAATTATAAAGCCTGGGCTAAGGGCCTAAAAAAAGCTGGATATGCTACTAATCCGAAATATGCAACTTTACTTATAAAGATAATAGAAGACAATAATTTAACTATCTATGATAGTTTAACAAAAAATGAAGAAAAACCTCCTTATTTTGTTAGTGGATTTGGTTATGGTTGGCCTTATATTTTAAATCATCACTTTTTATACATAAATCATAAAAAACAATTTTTATTAAATGGGTCAGTATCTGCCTCTTTAAAAAATATAACTTCTCAAATAGGTTTTAATAAATTGATTACTAAAAATATATCATTAGGGTTTGATGTGGGCGTTGCTTTATCCGAAAATCAAAATGAGATAAGTTTTGAGCCAATATTTGGTCCGAACAGCAAATTTATTTTCGAGACTAAAACTCAAACAATTGTCCTAGACATTTTTCTTGAATCCAATACACAATTTGAGCTAAATCCAACTATAAGCATTGGAATTTTAAAATAGTTATTCTAGCTGGTAATTATATAGAATATTATTATTCCCAACTATTAGATTTAACTGGCCATTGTTTTCTAAGTCAGCACAATTAAAATCACCTTGTCCGTAAACAGGAGTGCCAAATGCTTCTTTTCCTTTATTATTTATGAGTGACACATAATTTCCGTCAGAAATACCTAAGTAATAATTACCATCAATTTTAAAGTGTATAGGTCGTATTTCATTATTAGTTTTTGTTCTAAATACAAGAGATTCCCCTTGATAACATTCTATATACTTATCAGTTGAAATAATAAATTCTATAACATCATCTTCATTCATTTGTTTTGCTAAGAAAAAATATTCGCTTTCTGCTGATGTATTTAGTTTGTTTTGATTCCCTTTTAAATCTGTAGACCATACGTTTCCAGCTTTATCTGTCGAATAAATATATCCGAATTTTTTATCAACATAAATTGCATCTGCATTCGGAATTCGACCTAAATCGATTCTTTTCTTACCATTTCTAGCAACGATTTTTGCATTACCAAGTTCGTCAACAACATAAATAAAATCTTTTTCGTTATAGCTTAAATAGGTAATGTCTTTGGTGATATTATTTTCCATCTCTTCAAATTTCCATCCTGTCACAATATTACCTTCTTTATTATAATTGGATATTGATTTTTGTTCGTTTGCAATTAGTATTCTATATTTTTTTATTTTATCATAATCTAATAACTTATGTCCGTTTATTGCTTTGACTTTTAAAGGAACAGGATAATTTTCAACGTTGTTTCCGTTTCTATCTAATAGGTACAAGCTATCTGTGGTGTTAAATACCATTTGTAACTTTTTATTTTTGTAGAAATCTAATTGATTTACATCCCCCAATATCTTACCACCGATATTTTTTTGCCAAATAATTTTCCCACTTGTTGAAATTAAATAAATAGAATTATTTGTGTCTTGAGTAAAAACTTCTTTTTTGTTGTTTTTATGGTTAGTTAAAATTTGTGGTTTTAATAACATGCTACTTTCTAAATTGATACTCCAATTTAATTGACTTTCATTTTTTATTTGATTTTCGAAATTTAAAACAACATTATTATTAAAAAGTTCATTATTTGCCGACAACTGATAAGCAAATGCACTAACGTTTGACCAATTGTCATTGGATACATAAGAGTTTAAATCGCTATTCAAATCCTTTTTCCAATTACCAATTGATGGATTTGAATAAAATAGAAAATTACTTTTTCCAAATAAATTTTGAGCAAATAATTTATATGAAGCGTTTGTTTCTAGTACATTACCAGACATATAATTATTTATAAAAGTTTTTAAAGATGTTGGGGTTTTAGCAAATATTAAATAGCCATCAACCCAACTGAAATAGGTGTTGTTACGAATGTTAAATAATGTGCCAAAAATTGAAGGAAATAAATTTAGCAGACTAATATTCATGAGTTCATAATCTCGATGATTTTCTACTTCTTGATTTTCTTTAATCTTTTTACCTATGTGCATCAATATGTCTTGAGCTTCTTTATCGGTATTAACTAGAATATAATTTTCAGTTTTTTCCGATGCATAAGTTGATACAACAGCAATTTCATTTTTAACAATCGCATTTATAGTATTTTCAATATTGATTTTATACTTTTTATTTACGTCTTGTATCCACTTATTATGTTCGTATAGGTTATTATGTTTCGCTAAAAACTCTTTATAATTTTCATAGTATACACTGTAGTCGCTTATTCCTATTGCAACAATTTTATTAGTATTTGATGGTGCTACCTTGCTAAGGTTAATATTAATTGGCAACTGATTTCTTAATGCTGTTAAATAATTTGAAGAGGAATCTTTTGCTAATGTAAATCCGTTAAATAAAAATTTATCTTTTTTCACCTTAAGATCTAATTCTGCCCAATTTGCCCATCTGCTTATTTGAGTTTTATTTTTTTCGGAGAAATTATAGTTCTCATCAATTAGGTTAGCTAATTGCTTGTAGTTAATGTAAACATGCATGTCTGCAAATGAACTTTCTGTAGATTTTACTCTATTAAAAGACTCATTGTTTGTTAAGCTTAAGCCGTTTTTTAATTGCCTTACAGATTGCTCTATTAACAAGATAGAAGTGCTTAAAAATACTATTCCCTCTTGAAAAGCTAAATTCCAATCTTCATTAAGTTTGTATATTTCAATTCCTTCATACATTCTTTTATCTAAATCTTCATCAAAGAAGTGTTGTAGGAAAAATAATTTTTGACTTTCATCTAATAATAAAGATAAGAATGGGCTAAAATCTTGTTCTTCATGGTGTATGGAAATATACAAAGGGTTGTTATTAAATATTTTTTGCAATAAAATATTTGTATCTAATTCTAGATTTAATGAATTTATAGATTCTTTAAAATTATTTAATTCTTTAAAATCAGAAATTTGGTTCCAAATTTCTGATTTTTCTAACTTAGTCCAACTTTCATTCCAGTTTGTAGATTTAATAATTATTGAAGCATTGCTTGGAATAGCCTGTATTGCTTCAAAATTTGATTTCTTTATTTCGATATACTTATTGTATCCTAATCCAGCGATTAACAAAAGTAATATTATTGGTAAAAGAGCGAGTCCGTATTTTTTAAAGTTCATATTTAGTTAAAAAAATTAATCTTTATAAGTTCATTTTTAATTGCGATGGTAAAAGTTGAAATGTTTTTCTATGGTATTTTGTAGTGCCATTTTCAATTATTGCATCTCTATGTTTTTTTGTAGGATACCCTTTGTTTGTATCCCATCCATATTGTGGATGAATTTCATTCATTTGATTCATGATATTATCTCTATATGTTTTGGCTATAACAGAGGCTGCTGCAATAGAAAAAAACTTTCCATCTCCTTTAATCACACAAACATGTTTAATATTCTTGTAAGCATTAAAACGGTTTCCATCAATTAGTAAAAGCTCAGGCTTTAACTTTAATTGGTCAATAGCCCTATGCATTGCTAAAAAAGATGCATTTAAGATATTAATATTATCAATTTCTTTTGGTGAAACTAGGCCAATGCCGATAGAAATAGCAGATTCTATAATTGACAATCTTGTTAGCTCTCTTTGCTTTTCAGATAATTTTTTAGAATCATTTAAAATTTCGTGTTGAAAATTCTGCGGTAAAATTACTGCACTTGCTACTACTGGTCCTGCTAAACAACCTCTACCAGCCTCGTCACATCCAGCTTCAACAACACCTAAATGATGATAAGACGATCTAAGCATATTAACTTTTTACTCTTTCTGAATAGGCTCCAGTTTTAGAATCAATTTTAACTTTATCTCCTATATTTATAAATAAAGGCACATTAATTTCTGCTCCGGTTTCCACCGTAGCGTGCTTCATTGCGTTTGTAGCTGTATCACCCTTGATTCCTGGCTCAGTGTATGTAATTTCTAAAACTACAGAGGGTTTTAATTCGCAAATAAGTGCTCTTTCTTCTTCTGCGTGAAAAAGGATATTCACATTATCACCTTCTTTTAAAAATTGAGGGGAATTAATAAGATTTTTGTCTAGAAAAATTTGCTCGAAATTTTCAATATTCATAAAGTGATAAGAATCGCCATCAGGATATAAAAATTGATAATTTCTATTTTCTATACGAACAATGTCTATTTTAACACCAGAGGTAAATGTATTATCTAGTCTTTTACCGTTTGTTAGATTTTTTAATTTAGTTCTTACAAACGCAGGTCCTTTTCCTGGTTTTACATGTTGAAACTCAATGATTTGCCATAAATCATTGTTAAATTTTATACATAATCCGTTTCTAAAGTCTGATGTTGAAGCCATAATTTTATTGTTTATATCCTTTCATTAAACCTCTTCCTGATTGATTAATGAAATTAATAATTTCATCTCTTTCGTCAGAAACAGGGAATTCGAATTCTAATTTATTTAATGCTTGTGTAATGTTTAAATTGGACTGAAACAAGATTCTATATATATCTTGAATTTCAATAATTTTGTTGTTTTCAAATCCCTTTCTTCTTAATCCTACTGAGTTTATTCCAACAAAAGATAATGGTTCTCTTGCTGCTTTAATGAATGGAGGGATATCTTTTCTTACTAATGAACCCCCTGAAACCATACAGTATTTTCCAATTTTGACAAACTGATGCACTGCAGAAAGTCCTCCAATTATAGCATGGTTTCCAATGGTGATGTGCCCACCGAGTTGCACACTATTAACTAATATAACATTATCACCAATATTACAGTCATGTGCAATATGTACATATGCCATAATTAAACAGTTTTGCCCTATTTTTGTAGTTCCAGAATATTTTGTTCCTCTGTTAATTGTTACACACTCACGAATAATACAATTGTCTCCAATTTCGGCAAGACTATCTTCTCCACCAAATTTTAAATCTTGTGGAATTGCTGATATAACAGCGCCTGGAAAAATTTTACAATTTTTACCAATCCTTGCACCTTCCATTATTGTTACATTAGATCCAATCCAGCAGCCTTCACCAATTTCAACATTTTTTTGGATGGTAACAAAGGAGTCAATTTTAACATTTCTTGCAATTTTTGCTTGAGGGTTAATGTCGCAAAGTGGGTATGGCATTTATTTTACTTTTTTAATCTGAGCCATTAATTCGGCTTCCATTACTACTTTTCCTCCTACAAATCCTTGCCCAAACATATGGCAGATGCCACGCCTAATTGGGCTAACTAGTTCTGATCTAAAAATTATAGTATCACCAGGAATTACTTTTTGTTTAAATTTAGCTTTGTCTATTTTCATAAAGTAAGTCAAATAATTTTCCGGATCTGGTACAGAGCTTAATAACAAAATACCTCCGGCCTGTGCCATTGCTTCAATTTGTAAAACACCAGGCATTACAGGAGCTTCAGGAAAATGTCCAACAAAAAAATCTTCATTCATTGTAACATTTTTTACCCCAACAACATGCTTGTCACTTAATTCAATAATTTTATCAATCAGTAAAAATGGAGGTCTATGAGGAAGCATATCCATTATATCATGTATATCTTTAATTGGAGGAATACTTGGGTCGTAGATTGGAGATTCTTTTTTCATAATTTCATTTAATTTATTCACAAATGCAATATTTGCTTTATGTCCAGGTTTAGTTACGGTTAGTTTTCCTTTAATAAAAAAGTTAAACAGTTTCAGATCGCCTACTACATCTAGTAATTTATGTCTAGCAGGTTCGTTGTCATATCTTAATTTTAAATTATTAAGTATGCCATTTTCTTGAATTTCAATTTTATCTTTCTTAAAGTACTTTGCTAATTTAAAAAGTTCTTCGTTATTAATCTCATTTTCAACTAAAACTATAGCGTTATTTATATCACCTCCTTTAATAAGATCTTGTTCTATAAGGAAAGAGAGTTCGTGTAAAAAAACAAATGTTCGAGCAGAGCTACAATTCTGTTTAAAGTCTTGCATATTTACAACTTTAGCACTAGACGAACCTAATATCTTAGTATTGTAATTTACATTTACTTCTACAGAAAAATCGTCGTGAGGTTCTAAAATATACTCACTTCCAGTCTCTTCAAAAATGAAATGAATTTTCTTTTTTGGACTAAAAATTTTTTTATTTGGTTTTTGGTCTTCTACTCCTGCTTTTTCTAACAGATCAATGAACGGTTGACAAGAGCCATCTAAAATTGGAATTTCTTTATTATCTATTTCGATAATTAAATTATCTATTTCTAAAGAAGAAATTGCTGCTAAAACATGTTCAGTAGTTTGAGCAGAATAATTATTTGATTTTAAATGAGTGCTTCTTTGAGTAGAATATACATTTTCCGATTTTGCCCAAATTGTGACTCCATCTTTAATATCTGTTCTAACAAATCGAATTCCAGAATATGGAGATGCTGGCTTAAACGTAACTTTAGTATTTAATCCACTGTGAAGTCCGTCACCAGAAATAGATATACTATTTGATATAGTTCTTTGATTTTTTATCATTTAGCACTTAGTAACTTTTCGATTTTTTTTTGTAATTCGTTAATTGAAGAATATAGTTTTGGAAGTTTTCTGAAAAACACATAAGATCTTTTGTAATCACCAATATTAAATGCAGGAGAACCTTGCACTATACTATTTTCTTCTGTAATACTAGAACCTATGCCAGATTGTGCGGCAATTTTAACGCCATCTGCAATAGTTAAATGCCCAACAATTCCAACCTGACCACCAATCATACAATTTTTTCCGATTTTTGTAGATCCCGCTATTCCTGTTTGAGCAGCAATGATTGTATTTTCTCCAATTTCTACATTATGAGCAATTTGGATAAGATTATCTAGCTTAACTCCTTTTTTGATAATTGTTGATCCTAACGTTGCTCTGTCAATTGTTGTGTTTGCTCCAATTTCTACTTGATTACCTATTACAACATTACCAATTTGAGCAACTTTGTCGTAGTTATTATCCTTATTTGGAGCAAAACCAAATCCATCACTTCCGATTACGGTTCCTGAATGTATAATGCAATTTGAGCCAACAACTGAATTAATCAAAATATTAACTCCTGAATGTATAATAGAATTATCACCAATATGTACATTTTTTCCTAGGTAACAATTAGGAAATATTTTCACATTTTCGCCTATGGTTACATTTTCAGAAACATGGGTGTTTGATCCTATATATACGTTTTGTCCGTATTTTACAGAGCTATCGATAGAACAATTTTTATCTATTCCAGAATTGTCTAATTTAATTTCATTAAACTTATCTAAAAGTTTACTAAAACTTTGATATGCATCCTCAACTTTGATTAATGTGGGATGATTCTTTTGATTTGGAACAAAATCTTTATTTACAATAACCAGGCTTGCTTTGGTTTCATACAAAAAAGACTCATACTTTAAGTTTGCCAAAAAACTTAAACTTCCTTCAAATCCTTGTTCGATTTTACTTAGTGAAAAAATAGAAATATTTTCATCTCCATATATTTCGCCATTTGTCAATTCTGCAATTTCATTCGCACTAAAATTCATATATTAAAATTAAATTAAATTTTAAAACCTTTAGGATAGCAAATGAAAAACTTTTTAACTTTTTTACTAATAGCTAAAATTGCATCTTGATCTGACGCTTGAGAAATATCTAATAATTTTCCGTCTTTAAAATAAATTTTAATATCTGAGTCATTCTGCTTGTAGGCGTCATTTGTAATTTGCCCTGAAATTAACATATAATTTATATCCTCATTTTTTAAAGAATATTTTTCTTTGATTTTTAATTTTAACGAATTAACAAATTCATTTTCAATAGGTTTATCACTTACTATTACTTTAAACAATTTTCTGTTTATAATGTTGTCTGATAAGGTAGATAAAATAATATCTTCATGATCTTTCCATTGCTTAATACAAGTCATGATGTCAAAATCATCAAGTTGAGTGAATTTTTGAAAAATTATATCGTTTTGCTCAAAGTCCTGAAGTTTATAATTGTTCTCAAGAAAACTTTTTAGAGCTTTTGTTGTAAATAAAGGGATTTGTTTTTTTGATAATTCTTTTGCTCTTTTGAGAATCTGTATTAGCATTTGCTCAGAACAAACCACAGTTTTATGGAAATATACTTGCCAATACATAAGTCTTCTTGCAATTAAAAACTTTTCTATCGAATATATTCCCTTACTTTCAACAACTAAATTGTCATCTACTATATTTAACATATGAATTATTCTTTCTGTTCCTATAGTTCCTTCTTGTACACCTGAGTAATAACTATCTCTTTTCAAATAATCCATTCTATCAACATCTAATTGACTAGAAACTAATTGATGAAGAAATTTTTTCTTGTATTTTCCTTCAAAAATTTGAATGGCAAGGTTTAATTTTCCATCAAATTCTACATTTAGTTTTTTCATAAAAAGAATAGATATCTGTTCATGAGAAATGTTGTGAGAAATGCTATGTTCTAAAGCATGAGAAAAAGGACCATGGCCTATATCGTGTAACAAGATTGCAATTTCGGCGCCTAATAACTCTTCGTCTGTTATTTTGTGGCCTTTAGAGCGTAATGATTCTACTGCTTTTGTCATCAAATGCATGGCGCCTATAGCATGATGAAATCTGGTATGATAAGCACCCGGATAAACTAAAGAAGTTAATCCTAATTGAGAAATTCTTCTAAGTCTTTGAAAATAAGGGTGTTCAATTAAATCCAGAATAATTCCTTTTGAAAGTCTAATAAAACCGTGAATTGGATCGTTTAAAATTTTAGATGATGTATTCATTAGAAAAAATAAGCGTAATTTTAATTTTGTAAAGTTTGATGAAGATATGAATTTAAATGATAAAATAAATATTTTATGGGCTGATGATGAAATTGATTTGCTTAAGCCTCATATAATGTTTTTAGAGCAAAAAGGATACAAAATAAAAACAGCAAATAATGGACTTTCTGCCCACGAATTAGTTACTCAAGAAAGTTTCGATTTAGTTTTTTTAGACGAAAATATGCCTGGATTGTCAGGACTTGAAACCTTATCAAGAATAAAGAATACAAAGCCAAATATTCCAGTAATAATGATTACTAAAAGCGAAGAAGAGGCTATAATGGAAGAGGCAATTGGTTCAAAAATTTCTGATTATTTGATAAAGCCTGTTAACCCTAAACAAATATTGTTATCAATTAAGAAAAATATTGATCACGAACGTCTTATTAGTAAAAAAACAAATTTAGATTACCAGCAAGAATTTCGAAAAATCGGAATGGAATTGATGAATGAACTTAATTATAATCAATGGATTGATATTTTTAAACGCATTACATATTGGGAGTTAGAGCTAGAGAAATCAGGAGATGACAGCATGCTTTCTATTGTTGAAATGCAAAAAAATGAAGCTAATAATCAATTTTTTAGGTTTATTAAAAGAGAGTATAAAAACTGGCTTAATGGGAGTGGCAACTCACCTATCATGTCTCATAATTTGTTTAAAGATAAAATTGTAGAACATTTGGATGAAAACAGTTGTGTTTATATGGTTCTTATTGATAATTTAAGATACGACCAATGGAAATCAATTGAGCCCTATTTAGCAAACTATTTTTCGATAGATAAAGACGAAGTTTACTTCAGTATGTTACCCACTGCAACTCAATATTCGAGAAACGCTATTTTTTCAGGTTTACTTCCTTCAGAAATGGAAAAATTATTTCCTGAATTTTGGAAGAATGATACTGATCAGGGAGGAAAAAATATGTTTGAAAAAGAATTTTTAGAAGCACAATTAAATAGGCTTGGTAAAGGCAATTTAAAATTTTCTTACAACAAGATTACCAATATAGATGCAGGTAAAAAATTGGCTGATAATATGAATAGTCTTTCCAATAATAATCTTAACGTTATTGTATATAATTTTGTAGATATGCTTTCTCATGCTCGTACAGATATGAAAGTTATAAAAGAGCTTGCAGAAAACACTGCTGCTTACCGCTCCTTGACTGTCTCGTGGTTTGACCATTCTCCCCTAAAAGATATGTTGCAACATATTGCAAAATCAAATTCAAAACTTATATTAACTACTGATCATGGTACTATTCAGGTTAGGAAACCTTCGAAAGTTTTAGGTGAAAAAGATATAACAACTAATCTAAGGTATAAGCAGGGAAGAAATATGAAATTTCAATCTAACGATGTTTTTGTTGTCGATTCTCCCAAAGAGATATATCTTCCCGCTGTAAATCTTAGTAGTAAATATATTTTCGCAAAAGAAGATTACTTTTTTGCATACCCTAATAATTTCAATTATTTTGTAAATCATTATAAAGATACTTTTCAACATGGAGGGATTTCTCTAGAAGAGATGTTAATTCCGTTTGTTGTATTAAAACCAAAGTTGTAACTATTTTATGAAGTGGACTTGTAAGAGATTAGAGGATTTAGAAATTATTTCTAAACAAATGCTGAGTTTTTCTAATAATAATAAAAAATGGGTATTTTTTGGTGAAATGGGAGTTGGCAAAACTACTCTAATAAAGTACTTGTGTAAGTCTCTTAATGTTATCGATGTTGTAAAAAGTCCTACATTTTCTATTGTAAATGAGTATATTAGTAAAAATAATGGCACAGTCTATCATTTTGATTTTTATAGACTTGAAAATGAGACAGAGGCTTTTGACCTAGGTTATGAGTCTTACTTTTATAGTAGCCACTATTGTTTTATTGAATGGCCTTCGAAAATTAAGAGTATCATCCCTGAAGATTTTTTACATATTGATGTTTCGATTGAAAATGAAAAAAGAATTATAAGAATAGTATAAAATGGAAAATATTTCATCATTTGGTGATGGCGGTTTATTGCCTCAAGAAGAAAAATTAGAGTTAAAAAGCAAAGGCAAAAATCTTTTTATAGGTGTCCCAAAAGAAACGTTTATGCAAGAAGGAAGAATTTCAATTGTTCCTGAAGCAGTCAATCTTTTAGTTAGTCATGGCCATGAAGTATATGTTGAATCAGGTGCTGGTGAAAAATCTAGTTTTTCCGATAATGATTATAGTGAAGCTGGTGCTAAAATTGTTTATAGTTCAAAGGAAGTATACTCTGCTGATGTCATTTTAAAAGTTGTACCTCCATCCTTAGAAGAGTTAAAGTTGATGAATGGAAGACAAACTCTTATTTGTTCAATTCAAATAACATCTAATTCAAAAGAATATTTTAAGGAGTTAATGAATAAAAAAATCAATGCTTTAGCTTTTGAATTTATTCAAGATGAATGTGGTCTGATGCCTTTAATGCGTTCAATGAGTGAAATTGCTGGTAATACTTCTATTCTTATAGCTTCAGAATTTTTAAGTAATGTTAATGGAGGAAAAGGTCTTATGTTGGGAGGTATTGCCGGAGTTACACCAACTGAAGTTGTTGTAATTGGTGCTGGTACAGTTGGCGAATTTGCTGCACGTTCTGCTATGGGACTTGGAGCTTCAGTAAAGATTTTTGACAATTCTCTATCTAAATTAAGAAGAATTCAAAGCGACTTAAACAAACGTGTTTATACTTCTATCATTCAACCTAAAGTACTTGCAAAGGCGTTGCGAAGAGCAGATGTCGTAATTGGCGCCCTTCGTTCCAATGAAAAAAGAACCCCATGTGTTGTTTCAGAAAGTATGGTGGAAAACATGAAAGAAGGATCGGTTATAATTGATGTAAGTATCGATCAGGGAGGATGTGTAGAAACTTCTCAGTTAACAAGTCATGCAAAACCAACTTTTATCAAACATGGAGTTGTTCATTATGGAGTGCCTAATATTCCTACAAGAGTTGCAAGAACTGCATCATATGCTTTAAGTAATCTTCTTACTCCAACAATTTTAAAGTTAGGAAATGAAGGCGGAATAGAATCATTAATAATAAGAGATAATGGAGTCAGACAAGGTGTTTATGTTTATCACGGAATCCTGACTAATAAAATGATTGGTAAGTGGTTTGATTTAAATTACAAAGAAATTAATTTATTAATTGCAAGTATATAGTAAATGATTAGAAGATTATCCATTTTTCTTGTTGGTGTTTTATTAGGAGTAATTATTGTTCGATTTGCATTTCCAGGAAGATTTACAGAATACACTCAATATTTCAGTTTAGACTATAGAGTAATTTATCACCTTAAACAAGACACAATATATTTAGGAGAAAATGCGAGCTGTAAGCTGGAATGCTTTTCTGTTAATAAGGAGGAAGTGTTGCAAGTATTAGATGGAGGAGAGGTAAACTTTAAAAAAAGTATTACTGATGCCAAACCTTGTAAAATTTACACTTTAGAAAAAGACAATATATCTGCAGTTTTTGAACTTTGCTCTGATAAAGTAAGACTTCAAGATTTTTCAATCGATTCTGAGTCTTGTGAATGTATTAATTAGATTTTCTTCTTTTCTTTTCTTGTATAATTAAATTTAACTCTCGGCTTGTTTGTCCAGAGATAGAAGTATTTTCTTGAGCTCTTCTAATTAAATAGGGAATAACGTCTCTTACAGGTCCATACGGAACGTATTTAGCTACATTATACTCTAAGTTAGATAAATTAAAACTGATGTGATCACTCATCCCTAAAAGTTGAGAATAATAAATATGTGGATGTGCATTTATAAGATTATGTTCTTTCATTAATTCCGAAAGGAATAAAGAGCTTTTTTCGTTGTGTGTTCCTGCGCAAATTGCAATAGTTTCTATATTTTTAACGCAATACTCTAGAGCTAAATCGTAGTCTTTGTCTGAGCTTAATTTATCTTTTTGAATAGGAGAGGGGTAGTTAAGTTCTTTCGCCCTTTCTCTTTCTTTTTCCATGTATGCTCCTCTTACAATTTTAAATCCTAAAAGGTAATTATTTTTCATTGCATTTTCATGACAACTGTAAAGGTAATTTAATCTATCCCATCTATACATTTGCAAAGTATTATAAACTAATACTTTTTCTTTATTATACTTACTCATTAATTCTGTTACTAGAAAATCTATACAATCCTGAATCCAGCTCTCTTCAGCATCAATAAAAATTTTAACATCCAGTTTTTTCCCTAACTCACACAGCTTATCAAGTTTGTTTTTCAGAGAATGAAACTCTTTTTTTTCCTTTTCAGAAAAATTAGATTCATTTTGGCCCCATTTTTCCAATAACTGTAAGCTAGCTAGTCCAGAGATTTTGAAAACCGTAAAAGGAATTTTCTTGTTGTTTTGTGCAACTTTTATGGTAGAAATAGCTTCTTCATAAACTCTATTGAAATCACTTTCATTGTTTTTGCCTTCTACAGAATAATCAAGTATTGTGCCAATATTATAACTATCTAAATTATCAATTGTTTTGTTACAGGTGTCGATAGATTCTCCGCCACAAAATTGTTGAAAAATAGTTTTCTTTATAATTCCTGTTATGGGTAATTTTAAAAATAAAGCAAATTTTAGTAAACTTGGTCCAATCTTTACAAGTGTGTTGTTGGCAATGAGTTGGAATAGCAAATACGATTTGTTTAACTCTTTATTCGTTTTTTGCTTGAACGCAATTTTTGTATTGTCAAATGATAACATAATTATTTAACTTTTCTACATACCATTAGGCCATCTCTAATGGGCATTAATACATTTTCTACTCTGTCGCTTTGATGTACTTTACTGTTAAATTTAATAATTTCGTTTGTTTCAGTATCTTTTTCACTAATCGTTTGGTCAGTAACTTTACCACTCCACAAAACATTGTCTGCAATAAGTATAGCGCCTATTGCCATTTTATCAATAACAAGATCGAAATAATTACTATAGTTTTCTTTATCAGCGTCTATAAAAACTA
Organism: Cryomorphaceae bacterium; assembly: GCA_042091225.1. Classification (GTDB taxonomy): domain Bacteria; phylum Bacteroidota; class Bacteroidia; order Flavobacteriales; family UBA7312; genus JABAYQ01. The sequence goes on from JBELHW010000006.1 coordinate 56,818, forward strand.
AATCCCAGTTTAAGTCTAACTCAGGTATTATTTTTAGAGCGTTTCCTACGTGTTGTACTATTTTATCATCTATATTAGCTTTTTTAAAATATTTAGAAGACATTTCCTTAAGTTCTTCATTTATGTCTATAGTATGTAGTTTTCCTTCTTCTTTCATTCCTTCACACAGGCAAATTGCAGAATATCCTGTGTAAGTTCCTATCTCTAAAATATTAGTTGGTTTTATCATTTTACTAAACATACTCAAAGTTCTTCCTTGTAAATGACCGGATAACATTCTTGGGATAAGTACTTTAGCCCAAGTTTCTCTATTTAAATCTTTTAAAACCTGACTTTCTTCTTGAGTGTGTTTACAACTATAGTCGTCAATTTTTTTTGGTAAAAATTCCATTTTATGTATTATATATTAATGAGGATAATCTTGAGGGTTCAAAAACTTCGATTGCTGTTTCTTGTATAGATTGTGACGAAACAGTATTGATTTTATTTTTTATTTCTTCAAAAGAATCTAATTTGTTGTAAAGTAGAATACTTTTAGCTATTGAAAGCATTAAATTTACTTCGCTTTCTTGACCAATAGCAATTTGTCCTATCAATTGTAACTTTCCTTTTTTTAGTTGTTGAGGTCCTAAAGATTTATTGCAAAATAAAGCCAATTCTTTTTTTACAAGACTTATGCATTTTTTAATATTTTCTTTATCACTTGCTAAATAAATACTAAAAATACCAGCGTCGCTATATGGAGTAAAATGAGATTCTATAGAATAAGTCAATCCATATTTCTCTCTAATCGACAAATTTAATCTTGAATTCATTCCTGGACCGCCTAAAATATTATTTAATAATATCATAGATGTTTTTTTATTGCTCTTAGCTTCGAAAGCAATCGACCCTAATTTAGCATGAGTCTGAAATCCGGAATGAGCTATTTTTTTTTGGAATGGGGTGTATTTTTCAAATGGAACTCTAAGCTTTGTTTTTGTGCTTTTAGGAATATGTTTAAAAAATTTTTCAATGATTTTAATTAATTTTTTGAACTCTATATTTCCTACTGAACTTATAACTATTTCATTTGTAAGATAATTTTTGGAAATATATTCTGAAATCATTTTTTTGTTAAATGATTTAACATGTTTAGGAGTTCCTAAAATATTTCTCCCAATCGGATGATTATTGAAAAGCAATTCTTCAAAATCATCAAAAATTTGTTCTGACGGATTGTCTTTGTAAGAATTTATTTCATCAATAACGACCGTTTTTTCTTTATTTATTTCTTTATATGGAAATGTTGATTGAAAGACAATATCTTGAAGTAACTCAAGTGATCTTTCGTAATATTCTGGCATAAATGAAGAATAAATGCAAGTTTCTTCTTTTGTTGTAAATGCATTTATTTCACCTCCAACGTCTTCCATTCTGCTTAAAATGTGATAAGCTTTTCTTTTTTTAGTTCCTTTAAAAATGACATGTTCTATAAAATGAGCTAACCCTTGCTCATTTTCATTTTCATCTCTAGAACCAGAGTTGATAATAATTCCACAATGTGCAACAGCTCCTTTTGTTCTTTTATGAACAACTCTTATATTATTGGCTAATGAATATTGTTCTATTTGCACCTGTTAAAAGTTTAATAAAAAAACTCAAGCGAAAGAAACACTTGAGTTTTTAAATATGATATTTGTTTTTTATTTACCTGCACCTGAACTACAACAACCTTCTTTTTTCTTGTCGCAACTAGCTACAGTTTTACCAGTTTTCTTACAGCAAGTATCTCCTTTCGAACATTTTGCCTTTTCTGAAGCGCATTTTGTCTTTTCAGAAGCACATTTTGTCTTTTCAGACGAGCACTTTGTCTTTTCAGACGAGCACTTTGTCTTTTCAGACGAGCACTTTGTCTTTTCTGAAGCGCATTTTATCTTTTCAGACGAGCACTTTGTCTTTTCTGCGTAATTTTTTGAAGCAACTTCAGTTTTTGTTACTTCTTTGTTGCTTTCTGTAGTTTGAGCGCTAACGCTTAAAACAAACAATCCTAAAGTCATCATTAAAATAATTTTTTTCATCTTTTTTTGTTTTTAAAATTAATACTTTGCAATAATCGTTTTATTGCCTTTTACTTTTTGGTTTAACTCTACATTAATATTCGTTCCTAATGGAAAAAATAAATCTACTCTTGACCCAAATTTAATAAACCCGTAATCTTCCCCTTTTATTGCCTTATCATTAAGTTTAGAGTACATTACAATTCTTCTAGCTAATGCCCCAGCAATCTGACGAAATAGGATAGAGATGTTTTCATTCTCTACTACTACTGTAGTTCTTTCATTTTCAGTGGAAGACTTTGGATGCCAAGCAACTAAATATTTTCCCGGATGATATTTAGAATATTTTACAATTCCGTTAATAGGATACCGATTTACATGAACGTTTGTGGGAGACATAAAAATTGAAACCTGAATTCTTTTATCTTTAAAATACTCAGTTTCTTCAACCTCCTCAATTACTACAACTTTTCCATCTGCAGGAGCTGTAACTTCATTTTCTTTAGCTGTTACTTCTCTTTTAGGATTTCTGAAAAACTGCAGTACTAAAATAAGAAAAACAATTGATAGAATTAAGATTATTTTAGACAACCATGTAGGATCTATAATAAGAAGGTTTGTTACTAATAAAAGTAAGATTGTAATTAAAATTATTTTATAACCCTCTTTGTGAAATCTAATCATATTATAATAAGTTGAAAAATATATATCATTGGAATAACAAAAATGATACTATCAAATCTGTCTAGCACTCCACCATGGCCTGGTAATATATTACCTGTATCTTTTATTCCTGCGTTTCTTTTAAACATAGACTCTATTAAATCTCCTAAAATAGAACTAATGCAAATTATAATGGCTAAAATAATCCATTCATAGAAACTATGTGTTTTAAAGTAATATGAGATTAACATACCACCAATTATTGAAAATAAAATACTTCCTAATACTCCTTCCCAACTTTTTTTAGGTGAAATTTTTTCCATTAATTTTCTTTTACCAAACTTAACACCAACAAAGTATCCTCCTGTATCTGATAACCAGACAAGTATAAAACTAGCAAGTATTAATTCATATTGAAAATTGCTATTTTGAAATGCAATTAAATTCGTCAGGGTAAATGGTAATGCGATATAAAAAATTGAAATTAAAGAGCTAGAAACAGAGCTAAATGAATTGTTTTCTTTTTGAAATAATGCCCGTATAAAAATTACTAATATAGAGAAGATAGAAAGAGCTAAAAATAGTTTTGTGTATTCTGTGAAATTATAAAACGACAATGCCGTTAAAAAAAATAATATAGAAGAAATTGTAGTTAAAACTCTATTTATCTTGAATCCTAATTTATCAATGAGTTTATAAAATTCATTTAGCCCAATGAGCATTACAATAAAGAAAAATAAAACATAGCTAATAGAGCTCAACGAAATACAAGCAATCGATACGACTCCGTAAATTAGACCTGATATAATTCTCTGAGTCAGATTACTCATTTTCCTTTTTAATTATTTTCAATGCTTTTTCGGCATCTGATTCCATAACTTTCAATTCAGCTTCTCCAAAGTTCATATACGAAGAATCTTGTTTGTTAATAACGACAGATGTTATTTCGTGTTGTAGCAGTAATCCTTTCCAGATTTCTAGCTGATAGGCTTGTTCGCTACTAATTATGGTAACCCAACTTTGGCTCATTTTAAGATTTGTTTTTAATCGAATCTGATTTTTTTAAACTCTCTTTTTTTTCCGCTTTTTTTTCTTCTTCCTTCTCATCCCATGGTCTAGGTCCAAAAATTGCTAAAAGGTCTTCTTTAAAAATCACTTCTTTTTCTAAAAGGAGCTCTGCTAATTTAGTGAGTTTTTCTTTATGTTGAACTAATAATTTTTTTGTCTCCTGATAACACTTTTCAATAAGATTATGAACCTCTTCATCGATAGTTTTAGCTGTTGCCTCACTGTAAGGTTTTGTAAAACTGTCTCTTCCGCTCGAGTCATAGAAGCTTATATTTCCTATCTTTTTATTAAGACCATAAACCGTAATCATCGAATATGC